>NZ_JAKJSN010000017.1:0-113809 GCF_050337005.1 Photobacterium japonica
AGATTAAGCCTTTGATAAATAGCTATTATATTTGCATTTGGCTATTGCATTTCTCATGATTTTTTTATCAATAATGTCTCCCCTTGGTCGATAATCCCCCTGTTGTAAGCTATACGTTTACCTTCAACCATTTATTTCCATTCGATAGAAAACAACCGATAGGGGTTTATATGGCAGGGAAATACCGCGTGGTACGGCTGGCTGCAATGGCGCTGACATTAGGCGTTGCAACGGTCGGTAATGTTTACGCAGCAGAGGACACTGAAGGTAAGCCGAATATTTTGGTGATTTGGGGGGATGATATTGGGCAATCCAACGTCAGTGCTTACACCTTTGGTTTAGTAGGCTACAAAACGCCAAACATCGACAGTATTGCCAAAGAAGGCATGATGTTTACCGACTACTATGGTGAGCAGTCGTGTACGGCAGGGCGATCAACGTTTATTACCGGGCAAAGTGTCTTGCGTACTGGCCTGAGTAAAGTGGGCTTGCCGGGCGCAGATTTGGGCTTGCAGCCAGAAGATGTCACCATTGCTGAATTGCTCAAACCCTTGGGGTATATGACCGGCCAGTTCGGTAAAAACCACTTGGGTGATAAAGATGAACACCTACCGACTAACCACGGTTTTGATGAGTTCTTTGGTAACCTCTACCACTTGAACGCAGAGGAAGAGCCGGAAAATGTCGACTATCCGAAAGATCCGGAGTTCCGTAAGAAGTTCGGCCCTCGTGGGGTTATTCATTCCTATGCTGATGGCAAAATAGAAGATACCGGTCCTCTGACCCGTAAACGCATGGAAACCATTGACGACGAAACCGTTGATGCCGCGATGGGCTTTATGGAAAAAGCCGTCAAAGCGGATAAGCCTTTCTTCATTTGGTGGAATGCGACGCGTATGCACTTCCGTACCCACGTGAAGCCGGAGCTGCAAGGCACCACCGGGATCAGTACCTATGCCGACGGGATGGTTGAACATGACACCCATGTGGGATTGCTGCTTAAGAAAGTGGATGATTTGGGGATTAAAGATAACACCATTGTTTTCTATTCGACCGATAATGGCCCACACATGAACTCGTGGCCAGATGCCGGTTTAACCCCGTTCCGTGGTGAGAAAAATACCAACTGGGAAGGGGCATACCGAGTTCCTGCTATGGTGCGTTGGCCGGGCCACATTGAACCGGGGACGGTCTCTAATGAGATCATGCACCACATGGACTGGATGCCCACGTTCTTGGCGGCAGCCGGTGATGACAGTGTGAAAGAGAAGCTAAAAGAAGGCACCAAAGTCGGGGATACGGACTACAAAGTGTATCTTGATGGGTATAACCTCCTGCCTTATCTGACGGGTAAGGAAGAGAAATCGCCACGCAAGGAAATTTTCTACTTCACTGATGATGGCGACTTATCGTCACTGCGTTACAACAAGTGGAAAATTGTTTTCCTTGAGCAGCGCGCCAAAGGGACACTGCGTATTTGGGCGGAACCGTTCACCCCATTGCGTGTGCCTAAGATCTTTAACCTGAGAATGGATCCGTACGAAGTCGCGGACATCACGTCAAATACCTACTATGACTGGATGCTCGATCGTGCRTACATGCTGGTACCGGCACAAACCTATGTGGCGCAGTATCTGGAAACCTTCAAAGAGTTCCCACCGCGTCAGAAAGCGGCCAGCTTTAGCCTCGATCAGGTGATGGATAAGCTGAAAGAATCGCAGAATAAATAAGGCGTCATCAAAGAAGCGGGATCCGATTGGGTGCCGCTTCTTTTTTATCTGCGATTACCGATATGGCTATTCAGGTTATACAGTTAAATAAAGTCCCAACATCAGGCAGGTAGGCCAAGGAGGCAACGTGGCAAGGAATGCACAACGACGATATTGGCTGTGGATGATGATGTGGCTGATGGTTGCTATCAGCACGGTTAAGGCAGCCTCGACGGACTATGTCGGTAGCCAAACCTGTGTGGGCTGCCATCAAGACGCTGCCGAAGCCTGGCAAGGGTCTCACCATGACAAGGCGATGCAGCATGCGACGGTCGACAGTGTTTTAGGCAACTTTAATAACGACGTGTTGCCGTTTAACGGGGGCGAGAACCGTTTCTTTCGTAAAGGTGAGGAATATTGGGTGTATATCGCGGGCAGTGATGGCCAATATCGAGATTATCAAATCCGCTATACTTTCGGTTATTTCCCGTTGCAGCAATACATGGTGGCCTTTCCCGATGGCCGTATTCAGTTGATCCCCTTTGCATGGGATACGCGCCCCGAGTCAGAAGGCGGGCAACGTTGGTTCCACCTCTATCCTGATCAAACCGCGACCGATCCGTTTTTCTGGACCAATACAGGTCAGAACTGGAATCACATGTGTGCCGATTGCCATTCCACCAACCTGCAAAAAAACTACGATGCCGATAAGGATCGTTATGACACAACGTATTCGGACATCAATGTGGGGTGTGAAGCGTGCCATGGCCCTGGCAAAACGCACGTTGATTGGGCTAAGCAGACGGTGAGTACAGAGAGCACGTATCACTTTGGGCTGACCCGCGATGTAAAACAAGCGGTACGCCAGTGGGTACACCGCGAGGGCAATCCTACTCTGCAACCCAAAGCCATTGAACAGACAGATCAAGTGGTGGCGTGTGCGCAATGCCACAGTCGCCGCACGCAATTAACTGAGTCACCGCATTCCGTACATGGCGCGATGCAGGGAACGTCCAATGCATCAGCAGAGAAACCATCCGGTGCTAATGCTTTCCTTGAACAATACCGACTCAGCTTGATCACGGATGCGCTTTATTATCCTGATGGACAGATCTTCGATGAAGATTACGTGTACGGCTCATTTTTGCAGTCGAAAATGGCGAAAAAAGGGGTGACGTGCACCAACTGTCATGATCCCCACACGGCAAAACTCAAAATGCCCGAGCCGGCACTGTGTCAGCAATGCCATAACGCCAGTGACTATTCGCCACAAAAGCATACCTTCCACGCGCCGGACTCCGACGCCTCTACCTGTACCTCTTGCCACATGATGGAAACGGTCTACATGCAAGTGGATCTCCGCCGTGACCATAGCTGGCAAGTGCCGCGCCCGGATCTCAGCCAGTACACCGGAGCACCGAATGCGTGTACCCAGTGCCATGAGGATCAAGACGACAAATGGGCGGCAAAACAATTACGTGAGTGGTTCCCGCAGTCTCAGCATCAGAACCCCCGCCACTTTTCTATTGCCTTTTATGCCAACGCCATTGGTCACCAAGATGCGATGGACGCGCTGGCATACACCGCGCAAGACGGCAGTGAAAGCGACATTATTCGTGCCTCTGCGTTGGCGCGTTTGGCGGGCAATGCTGGTGATCCCCGTGCGCTCAGTGCCCGTCAGCAAAATCGGGTGGTGGCATTGGGGCGTGCGGTGAAGCATGACAGTGCAATGATCCGATTAGGGGCCATTGCAGGATCGGAGGGATTTGGGCCGGCAGAACGCTGGCAAATCATTAGCCCACTGTTGGTGGATCCGGTGTTGTCTGTGCGCAGTGAAGCGGCAGGGGCATTAGTTACGGGGTGGTCAGCCTTGTCAGAGGCACAGAAAGAGCGGTTAACAGCACCGTTGGCCGAATACATGGAGATTCAGCGTTACAACGCCGATAGAGGCTTTGGCCGAACCAATATGGGCAACGTCTATCGCGCACAGGGCAACACACAAGCGGCGATCACGGCTTATCAGGGCGCCATTGCGGTAGAGCCGTATTTTGAGAACAGCTACGTCAACTTAGCGGATCTGTACCGTGAGCAGGGTAACGAGCAATTAGCGTTGCAAACCCTGATTGCTGGCATGAAAGCGCAGCCTAAGTCGTCAGCATTGCCGTTCAGTGCCGGGTTGGCCTTACTGCGACAAAGCTCGTCATTACACAGCGGTAGTCACCAAAAAGAGGCGTTGGCGTATTTGCAGCAAGCGGCAGAGCGCGCTGAAACAAACGCCCAGTATTGGTATGTATATGGCTTGGCGCTGGAGCCTCAGGATGTGATGGCGGCGAGCGAGTCATTGCACAAAGCCTTTGCAGTCAGTGGCAACCCGCAGCATTTGTATGCGCAGTGTGATGTGTTGGCAAGAAACCAGCAAGACGCGGCGGTCACGAAGGCATTAACCCAGTGTTTGAATACACTGAGTCAGTATGTGCCCGCAGAAGCGATTGATCGTTTGAAAGGGCAGGCACGAAGTCAGCCTCATTGATCCTGTTGTATTGATCCCGTTTTGCGTATTCCAATGCGAGTGAGCGTGAAGCGAACGAAAACCTGTTAAGGGAGCATTCATGAATCCGACCCAACAAGCAATGAACGACCTGATTGCGCAGACCGAGCGCAGCGTGATTGGTCAAAGCCACGTGGTGCAGGCGTTGGTGATTGGCTTGCTGACCAATGGTCATGTGCTGCTGGAAGGCTTGCCGGGCACGGCGAAAACCCGTTCAGTGAAATCTTTGGCCAATTTGCTCGATACTCAGTTTGGCCGAATTCAATTCACCCCAGACTTGCTGCCTTCGGATGTGACGGGGACGGAGGTTTACCAAGAGGTCGACGGTAAGCCGCAATTGCATTTTCAGGCGGGGCCGATATTCAACAACATTGTACTGGCGGATGAAGTGAACCGTGCGCCAGCCAAGGTACAGGCGGCGTTATTAGAGGCGATGGCCGAAGGAACGATCACCGTGGGTAACGAAACCCATGCCTTGCCGCCGTTGTTTATGGTACTGGCGACGCAGAACCCCGTAGAGCAAGAAGGTACCTACCCATTGCCGGAAGCGCAGATGGATCGCTTCATCATGAAAGTGACGGTGGATTACCCGGACGACAGTGCCGAGCGGGACATTGTGCGGCTGGTTCGTAACGAAGAGCGTAGTGAAGAGCGCCACGCAGAACATGAAGAAAAGCTCACCAGAGACACGCAGCATGATGAGCACCGCCATATCAATCCCGAGGTGGTGTTTGCGGCTCGCCGTGCGCTGCCGGACATTGCAGTGTCTGATTTGGTTGAAAACTATATCGTGGCACTGGTGATGGCGACCCGTCATCCGGATCGTTACCCCGATACCGACTTGTCCCGTTGGATCGAAATTGGTGCCAGCCCTCGCGCCTCCATTGCGTTGGACAAATGTGCCCGTGCTTATGCGTGGTTACAGGGGCGGGATCATGTCTTGCCCGATGATGTGCGCGCCATGGCATCCATGGTGTTGGGGCACCGTATCAGCCTGTCTTACGATGCGTTGGCGGAAGGTGTAACGCATCAGGCGGTAGTGAATGCTTTGCTTGACCATGTGCAGATAGGCTAGGGGCAGAATATGGCCAGACCTACGATAGCGCCACGCTCGCAAGATCTCGACCCGCGTTTGTATTGTGATTATGCCCGGCTGGTGCGTCTGCAATCGCAGGCGATGTCATTCAGTTTGTTGCCGCACCTGAAGGCCGGCAGTGTGTTGTCTGGCCGCCATCAGTCACGGTTTCGTGGCCGAGGATTGAATTTTGAAGAGCTGCGCCATTATCAGCAAGGTGATGACATTCGCAATCTGGACTGGAAAGTGACGTTGCGTACGGGTAAGCCCCATGTGCGCAGCTACACCGAGGAGAAAGATCGCAATGTGATCCTCTGTGTGGATCAGCGCAGCACCATGTTTTTCTCTTCCACCTCGGTGATGAAATCTGTGGTCGCGGCAGACATTGCGGCGATGTGCGCGTGGCGGATCCTCAAAGACGGCGATCGGGTGGGTTTTCTGATAGCCGACAGCCAGCGTCTGCATATCAGTCCGTCTCAGCGCACCCAACATGAAGTCCTGCGACAATTGCGGGTGCTGAGCCAAGCCAATCAAGCGCTCAATGTGCGTTCGCAAGACAGTGAACACGTCAGTTTTTCACATTGGCTCACGCAGCTGGGGCGGATGCGCCTGAAGCAGTCGACCTTGGTGATCATCAGTGACTGGCATGACTGCGATGAAGCCATGTTAGAGCAACTGAAACAATGGCAGCAGCATAACGATGTGTTGGCAGTGCAGATCAGCGATCCCCTTGAACAGGCGTTGCCGTCGTCTTTGGCAAAAGCCAATTGGGTGATTGGGGATGGACAATATCAAATGAATCTCGACTCGAAGGAAAAAGTGGAACAAGCCAGCGAGTACCTGACGGCGCAGGCGGAGCAGCAGCGGGATGCTTTACGGCGCCTGATGGCAATGAAACGCTTGCCACACATTGAATTAGAGACGGGTGGCGATCATTTAAACCGTTTTCGCCAAGCGGTGGGAGAGCGCGGATGAAGCTTTTCACTCTGATAATGGCATTCAGTGTATCGAAGGCTATCGCGCAGTTATCGGAACATACACCACCCAGTAGTTACATGTTGCGTGAGATGCACGAAGTACCGGTGCCGGACAGCGTCAGCCTGTGGCCACAAACCGTGGGGTGGCAAGTGCTTGGGGTGATAGTGGTCTTATGGCTGGCTTACATGATCTATCGCCGCGTGTGGGTCTGGTGGCAAAACCGTTACCGGACGGAAGCCTTAGCGGCGCTGGACACGCTCGGCAATACGCAAAATATGACGCCCAGTGAGCGCAGTCAGGCGCTGTTTCGGGTGTTGAAAACGGTGTTGGTTTATCTCGACAGTCGTCATGCTTCACTGTTTGGTGTGCCTTTTTTACAGCAACTGGAACGCTATATGCCCCATTCCCAAGGCGGTTTTAATACGGCATTGGGGCAGCGGTGGATGCAGTCTTTAGTCAACCCTACCATCACGTTAGATGCGTCAGAATGTAAGGCGTTGTTTGCCTGCAGTCGCGTCTGGATTAAAGCGCATGAACCGCGTTTAGGTCGTGTCGATACGGCCTCTGATGAGCACGCCTCTGAAACACAGACGGATCCGACGAAGGAGGCGCGATGAGTAGTGGGTTAACATCTTTGTCATCGCTCACGACACTGCAGTTTGAGTTCGCCCATCCGTGGTGGTGGCTGATTTTGCCGCTCCCTTTTTTGGTGCATTTTTTGATCCCCGCGTATCGCACCCGCCAGCTGGCAACCAAAGTGCCGTTTTTCCGCCAATTGTCGGAGGCATTAGGCGCCAAACCCACGCGAGGGGCCAGTCAATTATCTCCCCGTTGGTGGCAGCGCGCAGCATTAGCCTTATCGTGGCTATTGGTCGTGATGGCATTAGCTAAGCCCATGGTATTGGGAAAACCGCAGACGCGGGAGCGCATGGGGCGCGACCTCATGGTGTTGGTGGATTTGTCGGGCTCAATGGCAGAAAAAGATTTCACCTCGGATAGCGGCACGAAAATCACCCGTCTCGCGGCGGCTAAGCAAGTGCTGGCCGATTTTGCCAAAACCCGCAAAGGGGATCGCTTAGGTTTGATTTTGTTTGGGGATGCGGCTTTTGTGCAAACCCCGTTTACCGCAGACCAAGCAGTGTGGCTCGCGCTGTTGCAACAAACCGATGTGGCAATGGCAGGGCAAAGTACCCACTTAGGGGATGCAATGGGCTTGGCCATCAAGGTGTTTGAGCAAAGCGCGCAATCGCGTATCGCCTCCGGTGACACTGAGCCCCGTGAGCAAGTGGCGATTGTGCTGACAGATGGCAACGATACCGGCAGTTTTGTCGAGCCGGTGGAAGCGGCCAAGGTGGCAGCGGCGAAATCCGTGCGCATTTATATGATTGCGATGGGGGATCCGCGCACGGTGGGAGAAAGCGCGTTAGATATGGACACCATTAATCAGGTCGCCGCGTTATCCGGCGGTAAAGCGTTCTCGGCACTGAATCGGCAAGAGCTGGCACAGGCGTACGAGCAGGTCGGTAAGTTGGAACCCCAACTCTATGAGAGTACAACCTATCGGCCGAAACAGAGTGTGCATTACTACCTGATTGCGCTGGTGGTGGTTATCTATCTGACGGCGTTTATTCTCGCTTCGGTGCAGCGTCATCGTGCCCGTATCGCAAAGCCTGAGTCAGTGAAAGAGACGGGAGGCCAGCATGGTTGATGGCTCTTTTTTTGATGCGGCTCTTTTTGATATTGCTCTGTTTGATAATCAAAGTCTCCAGGCGTTTTTCACCCAATTTCATTTTATCCGTCCCTACTGGTTGTTGGCGTTATTGCCCCTGTGTGCGGTGGTGTATTGGCGCTGGCGAGAAGACAGCCAGCCGCGTTGGCAGTCGATATTGCCCGATCATTTACGCCGTGCCTTAACGGTGGGCGATCAGGGCTGGCGCAAACAACTGCCACTGAAAGTATTGGCGTTAATCATGACGTTGGCGATTGTGGTGTGTGCCGGGCCGACATGGCAGCGGCAAGCTTCACCGTTTGGGGAAGATAAAGCCTCGATGCTGGTGGTGTTGGATAACAGCGAAAGCATGTTACAGACCGATTTACCGCCCAGTCGGCTGGAGCGAAGCAAACAGAAAATCCGCGATTTATTGGCCTTGCGTGACGGAGGAAAAGCCGGATTGGTGGTCTACGCGGGCACGGCCCATATCGCTATGCCGGTGACACAAGACAGCCGCGTGTTTGCCCCGTTTTTAGCTGCCATCGTGCCAGATATTATGCCGGTTGAAGGTAAGGCCGCTGAGCAGGCATTGCCGTTAATTGCGGATCAATTACAAGCGGCGCCGGGTTCCACAGTGCTGCTGGTCACTGATGGGGGCAGTCAACGCACCATTGACGCTTATGGCGAGTATTTCGCGAATAATCCCTACCAGTTACTGATTCTGGCGGCGGGTAACCCCGATGTGGCCAGTCCTGATCCGGTTGATATGAAGGCGTTGGAAGCACTCGCCAGTGCCAGTAACGGACGGATAGTGACGGTGACGGTGGACAGCTCGGATGTGGAGGCGCTGAATCGCTATATCGAGCGCAATATGCAGCTCAATGGGGAATCGGCCATGCCGTGGAAAGACATGGGCTATGGTTTGTTGCTCCCGATTGCGCTGATTTTACTGCTGTGGTTCCGCCGAGGGTGGCTGGTGCAGTGGAGTTGGGTGGCGATGGTGTCACTCTCGTTGCTGTTGTCTGCCGTGTTCAGCGCATCGCTCTTGTATGCCCCTGCAGTGAATGCCCAACCGGTAGAGATGAAAGCCAAACAAACCGACCCTGTTGAGACGCTGACCGCGTTAGATAAAGCGACGCAGTGGTGGTGGGACTTATGGCTCACGCCGGATCAGCAAGGGCAACGACTGTTTAATCACAACGAGTATCTGGCGGCAGGGCAGCATTTTGAGGATCCGCTACGCAAAGGCATCGCTTATTACTATGCGGGGGAATTTAAACTGGCGCATACCGCGTTTATTCAGGTGGATTCTGATCGTGGTCAGTATTACGCCGCCAGTGCGTTAGCCCGTCAGCGTGAGTATGTGGCGGCGCGTGATTTGCTCAAAACCCTGCTGGATAAACCCGGTTTAGATCCGGCGTTAAAAAGCGACGTTGCCCATAACTATCGGGTACTCAGCGGCATTGTGGATGACATCAATCAGTTCAGTGAAAGTCAGGCGGGTTCAAGCGATGGGCCGGAGCAGTCATTTGAATTGGGGGATGAGCCACAAACCGCAGAAGGGGCGGATGAGAAAACCTCGGCCGAATTGATGGTGAAAGCGCATTTGAGTGCCAGTGAATTACTGGGCAGTGATGACTTGGCGGATAAATGGCTAAAGCGGGTAGAGGCGGATCCCAAGTATTTCCTTAAAGCGAAATTCCAGCTTCAGCTGCTCGATCGCGATCAGCAAGCCGATTCGAATACGGCAGGGGATCCTAACGACGGAGGTGATCCGTAATGGCACGAATGACAGATGTTCCGGATCGATCGTTGATGGTCAGGGTGTTTGCCGTGTTGGCGTTCTTTACTCTGGTATTGATGAGTGCCAGTGTCCACGCGGCTTCCGATAAGACCGGTGTGCGGGTGAAAGCGTGGGTGGGGGATGAAAACGAGAAAGCGGCTTTCAGCGTGAATGAGCAGGTGATCCTCTCGATTGATGTTTCTACGCCGCGTTGGTTTACTGGTGGTACTCGCATCGGCCGCGTCGATATCCCCAATGTGATTGCCAAGCAACGTAATCAATTAGCCACTAATTACACGACACGGGAGCAAGGGCAAACATGGTCTCATCAACGGTGGGAAATTACCTTGTACCCGCAGCAGTCCGGCCAGTTTACCATCCCGCCGATTGCCGTGAATGCGCAGGTATCCGGAGAGGATGGCAAGTCGGTACGTGGCACGGTGCAGACGGCTCCGGTAACCTTTGACGCCCGCTTACCGTCAGGTTTGCTCACCCAAGACAGCATTTGGTTTACCGCCAGTCAGGCGGATGTCAGTCAGACATGGCAGTCATCGACGGAGACATTGCATGTCGGCGATGCGGTGACCCGTACGATAACAATCACGGCAAAAGACAGTTTGTCGGTATTATTGCCCGATTTAATGGCGGCAGACACCGGCGGTGATCATGTAGCTGCCTCATCACGGAATTATCAGGCTTATGCTCAGCCGCACCAACTCAGCGATACCCAAACGCGAGGGGATTATCAGTCCAGCCGTACCGAGCAGACGGTGTATATCCTGCAAATGGGCGGGGACATTCAGTTTCCGGATTACACCTTTTATTGGTGGGATACCCAGCATCAAACTTTGCAGACAGAAACGGTTGCGGGCAAGTCATTCCATATTGCCCATACCTGGCGTTCGTGGCTGGCCTATTACTGGCCCATTTTAGCGAGCGTGATTTTTACCCTGTTGGTGCTTGTCGTTATTTTGTGGGCATTGCGCCGGTATTTTCAGACGCATCCCAAACCGGAGCGGTGGCAGTTATGGCAACGGCTACGAAAAGGGCAATGGGTGCAAGCACGTACCTTGATTTACCGCCGTTTGCGCTTAAATGCGGGCGAGGTGGAAATCACCAAAGCCAACGTTGGCGAGGAGCTACCCACGTGGCAGCAAGACAGCGAAGCCTTTCAACAGGAAGGAGTGGCAGAACACCAGAAAAATCGTGATAACGCCGCACGTTTTCAACGTCTATGGCGACATGTTTCTGGAAAAAGCAAGACAGGAAGTATGACAAAAGGCACGGTAGAAAGCGGTGAGAGTGAAACCATCATCACGCGTCTTCGGCAGTGGCGATTACCCAAAGCTTTGCCTGAGTTAGCCAAAGCGTCAGATGCTATTGCGTCGAAAAAGAAAACGCAGCCAAAGGTGTAAACCATTGGCTGCGTTATGCGCGAACGTGACAGGCGAGGTTATTTCACCGTCAGTGATTGCCCACGGCTGTTAATCACATCTTGGTACCAGTAAAAGCTCTTCTTGCGTTTACGGATCAGTGTGCCTGTGCCGTCGTCGTGGCGATCCACGTAAATGAAGCCATAACGCTTTTTCATTTCAGCGGTGGAGTTGGCGACTAAATCAATCGGCCCCCAGCTGGTAAAGCCCATCAGTTCGATACCATCCAGCATGGCTTCTCGGGCTTGTACCAAATGATCGTTCATGTACTGAATGCGGTAATCGTCCTGAATCTCGCCGTTTTCATCCAACTCATCGATGGCTCCTAAGCCATTTTCCACAATGAATAGCGGCTTTTGGTAACGATCGTGCAGGAAGTTCAGCAAAATACGCAGGCCTTTTGGGTCGATCAGCCAACCCCATTGGCTTTTCTCCAAATACGGATTCGGCACGCTGTCGACAATGTTGCCGACTTCTTTTTGTTTCGGATCGGCGCTTGCACAGCCACTGGCGTAGTAGCTGAACGAAATGAAATCGACCGAGGCTTGCGCAATGGTGTCTAGATCTCTGTCTTCCATTGCAATCGTGATGTCATTTTCGCGGAAGTAACGCAGCATGTAGCCCGGGTATTTGCCTCGGGTTTGCACATCACCAAAGAACAACCACTTGTTGTTTTCATGCATGGCGGCAATCACATCATCCGGGTTACAGGTGTACGGATAGTTGATGGCACCCAGCAGCATGTTGCCGATTTTGCTGTCAGGAATGATGCGCTTGCAGGCGTTAACGGCAACGGCATTGGCGACCAGTTGGTGGTGAATGGCCTGATAAATCGCTTGTTCAGACGCGTCTTCCTGTAAGCCAACGCCGGTAAACGGCGCATGCAGTGACATGTTGATTTCGTTGAAGGTCAGCCACAGTTTCACCTTGTCTTTGTAACGCTCGAACACGGTAGTGACGTAACGTTCAAAGAACGCAATTAAGCGACGATCGCCCCAACCGCCGTAGTTTTCCACCAGCGCGTAAGGCATTTCGTAGTGAGACAAGGTGACAAACGGCGTCATGTTATATTTCGCCAGTTCATCGAAGATCTGATCGTAATAGGCCAATCCGGCTTCGTTTGGCGTTTCCTCATCCCCGTTCGGGAAAATGCGTGTCCAGGCAATCGACAGGCGCAGACAGTTAAAGCCCATTTCATTGAATAGCGCGATGTCTTCCGGGTAGCGGTTGTAGAAATCAATCGCCAGATCTTTGATGCCCGGTGTGCGAGCCTCGCGGGTTTGGTGCGGGCTCAAAATGCCGTTCGACAGCATGTCAGAGGTGGATAGGCCTTTGCCATCTAAATTGAAAGCGCCTTCTACCTGATTAGCAGCAATCGCGCCGCCCCAGAGAAAATCGTGCGGAAAAGCGGTCATCGTGATGAACCTCGTCTGTCTTAGCTTGTGTGAATGAATGGTTTTGCGTGAATGAATTGTCTTGTGTGAATAGCGCGCCTTGTTTGAATCTCATCAACAAGGCAAAGAAAATGTGCATTCAGTATTCATTAGAGAAAGCGGAAGAAAAAGAGCGGAATCCATCTGAATTTTGTTCCGCATATTGTCGATCAGCATGCCTTTTTAGGAATCTTTGGCCTGATTGATGTACGAAATGACAGGGTAATCGTAAAATAAGGAAGTGTTTGTTGTTGGCGGATTCCGACATTGAAAGAAGAAAAAGCGCTGAGCCATTATGCCCGTCTGTTGACGTTGCCGGTGAAACAGGATGTGGCGATATCACAACAGGAGATTGCTGATCGGTTGTGTACGTCATCGCGCCATAGTCGAACCTTGCTGCAAGATTTAGCCGCGCGCGATTGGTTAACCTGGCTGCCGAAAGTGGGGCGTAATCAACGTTCCACCCTGCATTTGCGCTACACCTTGGCAGAGCTGAAGCAACAGTTAGCTCACGCGGCGATTGAAGCGGGGCGGTATGAGAAAGCCTTAACGCTACTGGCGGGCGATCAGCGTCAGTTTCGTTCACTGTTACAACAAACCTCCGGCGTGGCAGTACGTGAAGGTCAACTGCATATTCAATTGACCTACCCGCGCGTGTTGCAGCCGTTGTTGCCCCACCTGCCATTGCGTAATAGCGAGCGATTTCTGGTGCGTCAGGTGTATGCCTGTTTGACCCAGTGCGATGCGCATGGGCTGGTACAACCGCAGCTCGCCCACCATTGGCAGTGCAATGACGAGGCCACAGTCTGGCAGTTTTTCCTGCGCCCGAACCTGACTTTTCATTCGGGTCAGCCCATAGATGCGGTACTCATTAAAGCATTACTGACTCGTTTACGAACGTTGCCTGAATACGCGCAAGAGTTGGCGCACGTGCGTGACATGACGGCAACCCGTTTGTGTCTCACCGTCACCTTGTCGAGCCCGGATAAAAGCTTTGCAGCGTTGCTGTCGGATCTGCGCTATTCCATTCAGCCGCCAGAGCAGGTGCATCCTGAGTGCCAAGACAATACGTTTCAAGATGCTGCATCTCAAGGTGCGGCATTTAAAAGTACGGGGCAGGGGTGTGGGCCATTCCAGATCGAAGCGCACTCTGAACGCTGTTTGCGTCTGCGCGCTTTCGATCAGTATTTTGCGCTGCGTTCGCTGACCGATAGCGTCACCATTTGGCAGTTTGAGCAACCACCGAGTGAGCGTATTGAGTTTGGCCGTCGAGAGCAGGATCGTCAGGAGGTTTCTGTGTCATCTTCATCCGTGCAAACACGGGTCGAGAATGGCGGGATCTTTTTACTGTTCAATCAAGGGACACGGTTACAGAACGACGATAGCACAGATGTGGAAACACCCGCGTTAAGCAGTGCGCAGCGTCGCTATTTGTCACGCATTTTGTCGCCCGCATTGATTCAGCAACAAGGTGAGACACTGACCGAATTATTGCGCGTCGCGGTGCCGGCGTATAATTTGCTGCCGAGTTGGACCAAAGTCATGCCACCGTCGGCTTGGGGGGATGAGGAGGCGATTGTTCCGTTGCCTGCTCGCATGGATATCGCTGTGTATGATCATCAAGTGATCATGGATTGCGCCCAGGTATTGAGCGAGAAACTGCGTCAGTTAGGTGTCGCCAGTGAGGTACACGTGTATACCTTAGCGGCGTTACAGGCACGAGCGACAAACCACCCACTGACAGAAGCCATCGTCATCACCAGCCTGCATGTGGATGATAACTTGCCGGTCTCGCTGTATCGGTGGTTTTGCTCCAATACGGTGCTGCGCTGTGTATTACCGGCGGCGGTGAATGATTGGTTAGATCAAGCGTTAGCCGCGATGCGGGCAGAGTGCGAGGTCAATGGGTATTTGCTAAGGTTGGAGTCGCTGGCAACCACCATGATAGCCGAGCATTGGGTGACGCCGTTGTTCCATCATCGTCAAACCCTGCGTTGGCAAGGAGCCTTGCATGGCGTACAAATGACCGATTGGTCGTGGCCGGACTTTAAAAATGTCTGGGTGGAAGGGTAAACAGAAAGGGAAACGAAATGACCTCCGCGCAGGTGAGGGGATTGCCAGAACGCGCTCGCATAAAAATGCCACTCAATCGCTTGAGTGGCATCGATGTTCATATCAACGGGTATGATTAACGGAACTTGTAGTCAATCCAACCGTTGGTGAATTTCCATTGGTTGCCATTTGACCAGTACACTTCAGACTGCTGGGTACACTGGCTGCCGCTGTTCACAAAACCGACACCGTAGAAATCTGTTTTGTTGATTGCACACAGTGCCTGTCCATCTAGCGTTGTGGCTCGTTCACCTTTTTGCTCTGGAGAGTACAGAGATAGCCATTCAAACTCACCCACAGGTGAAGCAAATGCCACTTTCTCACCACTTGGTAGGCGGTAGCTGATGTCATCACCACCGGTACAACGGTACTGCTGGTCATCCAACTGCTCTACGTAGCCGTGTAGCTGAGTGGTGCCTGTTTCTGTGGTGTAGTCGAAGCGACACAGGTACGGGTCATCACCGTGAATGGGCATTTTCGCCAGCATCATACGTTCCTGATTGTTCAGGCTCTCAGGTACAAAACGATCTTCATGCTGAAACCAACCCTGAGGCATGTCAGAGAAGGTCATGAAGTACTCGTCCAGCAGGTACATGTGGTTGTCGCTACGGTAGTGACGCTTACCTAGGCTGATATCTGCATACTGGTAGGCATCGTTTTCCTGCTTGTAGAAGCCATTGATGTTGTCATCCATGTAAGGCATATCGCCTTTACGAATGTGGTAGTTAGCAACCATGGTCATCAGTGGCTGCCAGCCGTTACCGCCGTTCGCGAAGCTGGTACCGTGACCGTAAGACTTACCGTCAAAACCGTGGCCGAATTCGTGCGCGATAATGCCCCACTGGCCGTAATAGTGGCTGTAGAACATCCAGGTATCCACGCCGGTAATGCCGCCAGAACCTAGACCGCCACCCATCGCCGTAATACCCACGTTCACAAACGGACGCTTCAGCATGCTGTGGTAGTAGTGATCGTAATCTTCAGCGGTGAAGTAACCGCCTGGCTCATGCACTTGACCCGCGTACGAGTGCATGTTGTAGCCCATGATGTCTTCAAAGTTAAACCACACGTGTTTAAATTCATCGGATGACACCATGTGCGCGAAGTTGGTCATGATGATCAACCATTCACGGGCATACAGGCCGTTCATGTCACGCCATTTGTGGTCAGCGGTGCCAGCAAAGCGGATTTCCCACGTTGGTTTCAGGCGAGAAAGCGTTTGTGCAAAGGCATCACTTTCAGAGCTGAAGCGGTGTTCAAACAGGTCTTTCACTTCCAAGTCAGCCGCGAACAGTTCAGCCAGATCAAACACACCGTCGTTATTGGCACTGTTGAATTGGAAATCCGTGCTGAATGCTGACAGTGGCAGGGTGATCTGTGCATACGCTGGAATGCGATCCAGCGTGCCCAGTTTGAACCACTTGTTGATGCCGTTCAGTTTTAGCTCTGGCGTGATATCGCGCAGTTCTTTTGCTGCATAGTTGGTGATCTGTACGGTGTCATTGTTCAACAGTTTCGTTTGAACTAATGAGTTAATGTTAACGGAGCGCAACTCGCGGTCCATTAACACGTGGTGCGGTTCATCATTGCCCAGAATCTGTGTGACAGACGTTGGCATTAACTGATCAAACTGAATCGTTGGTTGTGCAACAGAGGTATCTGCCACAAACGTGATTTCGTTATTCAGCAGGTAGTTAATCGCGATGCGCTCACTGTTTGCCGTGATCAGCTCATTGTTGGCAAAGTGCAGATCTTTCAGTGCAGAAACAGGTTGGCCATTGATGGCTCGTACGGTGCGCAGTGGTTCACCGAATACAAAACCATTGGCAGCAAACGTGGCAGCATCATGCCATTCAATGCGATCTTTAAAGCTGACAACCAGTGTATTGTTGTCCAGATCCACTTTTTGCAGGTTCAGTGATACCACTTTCTCTGCGGCCAAATCCACGCCATCAGCAATAGCTTGGTCGACCTTCGTCATGTCGTAGACGAAGTAGCCGCGATCCGCCGTGGCCACGATCAGATGATCGCCAAGGGTGTGCATTTGTACTTTACGGTGGGTGTATTTCCCTTCATAGGCAAGGAAGCCCGCACGTTTTGCAAAGTCAGGGTTTTCTGGTGTCAGATCGTGTTGACGGTACACAGAAATACGCGATTGTGCATCGGTCACAAACACGAAGTCATCAGTAGCCGCTGACGATTGAGCGTGGACCAGACCGTTTGCGCCACCCCATGAACCGGTGCCAGAACCCAGTGACAGCACCAAGCTGTTGTTATTGTCCAGATCAAAGATATCAACACGGTTCGAAGACAGCGAAGACACGTACAGCAGGTTATTGTGGATAGCCAACTCGTTAATGCGGTTGTACGCCTGGAAGCCACGATCGCTGTCAATGCCTTTGATACGGCCGATCACGCTTTGTGTCGTCATATCGAAAATGGTGATGAACGCAGGGTTGGTATCTTGCGTGATGTACAGTTTATCTTGGTAACGTTCAATGGCCGTGATGGCTAGAGCATCCCCACCCAACTGCTCAGCGGTGATGAATGTGCCATTGCTGAAATACTGCTGCGTGGTTTCAAAGTCATTCACGCTACATGATGTGGTTTCTAGCAACACATGGGTCGGGCCGTTGGCATCGACAGTACCTTTCGGGTAGTACTCCATCAAACAGCCGTTGCCGTAATCGTAGTTACCAAATACCTTGTTAACCGCGACCATGCCGCCTTGGTACCAGGTTAATTCCCAATCGCTATCAATAAAGTCGAAAACATTACGGAAAGCAGTTTCATTAAGGAATGGCTTTGGAAGATCAAACGAGAGGTAATTGTCGTCAGTTAGCGCGTATTTCACACCATTGACGTCAATTTTGCGAACACCATTTTCAGTGATCACATTCTTATCATCTGAGGCGTAACGACGCAGATCTTCAATCTTATTGACGATGCTCTGGTGTACTGCTTCCGACGTTGCTTTGAAATAGTTCTGTTCCGCATCGTTGTTTGATGCGTATGCGTTGACAGATAGCAGAGATGCTATCACTGCCGGTAATAATTTAATTTTCATGGCTGACTGTCTATTTTATAAATGCGTGGATATAGGAGGATATGTATTAATAAATCATGTTGTGCTTATTTATTAATACATTAAATGTGTAATCACTCGAGTTATTTTAATAATAATTAAATTTACCTAAAGGAACAAATATCACTCTGTGACATGCAGTCCAAAAAAAACATTAATAATAAAATGAATGTGGCTAATAATATATTTTGACGTTAACAACATTGTTTTTAATTTTCCTGTCAAAATTTTGTCGATGGCAATGTGCCGTATCTGGTAGTCCGCGGGGGCATGGAGCGCTGTATCGCGCAAGTCTCAGCCGTCTGCGTCAGTTTGATAAGTTCGGAAAACGTTCGGGATTTATTTGAAATGGCAGAGAGAATAACCTGAAATAACACAGAGACGATAAGGCAATTAAAAAAGGGTCGCTACGTTTTAGCGTGTGCGACCCTTTTATTATTCTGTTCGTGTGTTAATCATCATCAGCACGAACATGAAGAAATGCCATTATTTCGTACTGATTGGGTTATTTTTGAAGTACTCAATCGCCCAGTTCGTGTGACCTTCTGGGAACGGTACACGAAGGTGCTCAGCAATGCCGTTGTGCAGCAACTCACGGGGTGACGTGTAGAAGGCGTTAATGTTGTCATCAATATATGGCAGCGTTTTGTCCAGCAACATCATGTGGTGCATATCGGTGATCAGAGGCTGGAAGCCCGCACCACCGTTGGCGTAAGCACTGTCGTGACTACCAAAGCCGTGACCAAATTCATGAGCCAAGATACCAAAGCCCGAACGGTAGTAATGACCGTAGAATAACCAAGTATCAATGCCCAGTACGGAACCGCCGCCTAAGCCACCGCCAATCGTGGATACGCCCAAATTGATCAAGTCGCGATCCATGAACTGTTGGTAAACGCGTTGGTAATCGTCTGCTGAGAAATTACCGTTAGGTGCATCTACCGGACCGGCATTTCCGTAGAACTCTTGTTCACCGCGGCCGAACGTCTCTTTGTAGTTGAACCAGATATGTTCAAATTCAGGGCTGTTCATGATGTAGGCAAAGTTCGCCATCATGATCATCCACTCACGGGCGTAAGGACCGGTAATGCGTCCCCAGTTTCCGTGGGTTTCTGGGCTGTAGGTACCAAAACGTAGTCGCCAGTTCGGTTTAAGATCGGTAATTTTCTGTACAAAAGTGTCAGTGTCTGATGTCAGGCGAATGTCGATCAAATTCGCGGGCATGTATTCCATCCCCTTCAGACCCATGATGGTTACAGACTGTTCATCGTTTACCGTCGGGTAGACCCTGTTCTCTTCCAGTACCTGATCCAGTTTGAATGATGTAAAAGGTTCCAATTCATTGATGGTACCCAGCTTGACCCATGGGCCGGTCTTGCCGAAACGTGCTTCTACGTCCAGATCATGCGTACGTTGTGCGGCGTAGCTGATGATTTCCAGACTATCCAAACGCTGTTTACCTGATAGCAGGCGATTCACGCGTACTTCGTGGTTTTGCGTTAAACTTTCCCAGCTTTCTTCATTGGTCAGAAGTGGCTGCTTTACCACATCAGAACCATTGAGATCCAGCTCTGGAGCGGGATCCCATGCCGCGTAATTGTTCACGTAAACGTTCAGTGATTCTATATCGGCCAACAGTACGGTGTTGCCTTGTAGCATTGCCAGTGTGCTGTTGTTGGCGGCTAAGTCAAAGCTTGCCTTGGTCGACACTTCTTTATTGTTCAGATCGTCAAAGTAGGTGTTCAATTCAAATGCTGGCGCTTGTGCAACCCCATTCTCGGTAAATTGCAATTCACCTTTGTTAAAGATTTCTACTTTACCTTGGCTGGTGCCAGTGAGCACACTGCCGTCTTGTGCTTCATACACGTTACGACGCTGTGAGCGATGAATGATCTGTTTGGCTGGCGTCAAGGTTTGGCCCGGTTCGATGCTATCTAAGGCAAACACATAGGTGTTGCTGTTGTCGAAGCTCACAATCAGCTCGTTCTCCACCACTTCCATTTTGATATTACGCCAGATGCTGTTGCTTTCTGGTAAATCAAAGAAGGCATGTTTTACTGCTCGTTTGTGGTTCGCCAGTGTCGCATCACTTTGCTTGTAGATAGAGATTTTACCGGTAATGTCGGCCACAAAGATGTAGTCATCGTTAGCGGCCACACTGTATGGGTGCGTCAGTGCGGTAGAGAACGTGTCGCCCCAGTACACACCCGTACCCAGTGACATGATGATTTGATCGTTGTTATTCAGGTCGTAAATGTCGACGCGGTTTGATGACAGAGACGCCACGAACAGGCGACCGTTGTGCTCGGTTACGTCACTTACCACACGGTAAGTTTCTTCTTTGCCATTCAGCGTAAAGCCGGTGATCGGCGCCAGAGCTTTTTGTGTGCGCATGTCGTAGCGGTCAATGCGGGAGAAACCGCTGTTGGTGTTACCCACATACACCTTGTCGCCGTGTAGTGCGACAGATTCTGGCGCGAAATCGCCTGATTGTGCATAGCCGAAGGTTTCATGGGTGAGTGGTGTGCCTTTGCCCAGATAACGCAAAGTTTGGTGAGAGCGGCCTTCGTCAACCTGACAGGTGCTGATCTCTAGTGAAAATGGGGTTTTGCTACCCTCTGCAGAGGTAAATGGGTGAGATGGATTGTATTCCATCAAACAGCCGTTGCCGTAGTCGTAGTTACCGTAAATGCGGTTCACTGCCACCATGCCTCGTTCGTACAGGGTTAACTCCCAGTCTTCATTGAAGAAGCCGAAGATGTGGCGGAATATCTCTTCGTTATGGAAAGGGCGAGGAATGTCGAAGTACAGATAGTTATCTTTACCGATTTCGTACTCACGGTCCTCAACCATGATAAAGCGACGTCCATCGCGTTGGATAACATTTTTCTCATCGCTGGCATAAGCGCGAAGCGCTTCAATACGTTCGTTCATCATGCGGTGCATGGTCTGCATCTCAACCACATATTGTTGTTCATCAACAGCGTTCTGAGTCGATGCAGCAACGGCATATGGGGCCGCCAATAGACCGCCTAGCAGGCAGGCAAGGAGTGTTTTTTTCATGGTTTTATTCTCTGTTGTTGAGTTGATGTGAATGTAATGCATTGAAAGTAAATAAAAAAATGGGTCGTGAGGATTCATGGCTTAAGATCACAGAAATCCTTTATAGGTATTTCTACGCCTATGAAGGAAGGGTGAAAAAATGCGCGGTACGAAGAGAGGGAAAATAAATAACGCGTGGCGTGAAATGGTAAATTTTTAATATCTTTTGCACTTAGGATGGAGGCATCAATAAAGACCGGAGGACAGTCCCATGGGACACGCATTTAATCAGTATCAATCCCCGCTTCAGCGTTCATGTGAGCACGCCGTTTCGTACATTGAATCTCTACCTGAACGCAAAATCGATCAGGTAGTAACGTCAGAGCAACTACGTCATGCGCTTGGGGGACCATTGCCGCTGGAAGGTAGCGATCCGGCTGCCGTGATTGATGAGATGGTGAAAAACGTTGATGCAGGGCTGATTGCATCAGGTGGCCCGCGTTTCTTCGGTTACGCCATTGGTGGCGCTTTGCCAGCTTCCCTTGCCGCTGACTGGTTGGTGAGCGCGTGGGATCAAAACGTG
This sequence comes from Photobacterium japonica, assembly GCF_050337005.1. Lineage (NCBI taxonomy): Bacteria > Pseudomonadati > Pseudomonadota > Gammaproteobacteria > Vibrionales > Vibrionaceae > Photobacterium > Photobacterium japonica. The sequence goes on from NZ_JAKJSN010000017.1 coordinate 21,493, forward strand.
CCGTATTATGTTTCCAGCCCAGCGATGGCGGTGGTGGAAGAAACCGCCGCAGAATGGATGGTGGAATTGTTGGGATTAACGCCAGGTTCAGCGGTGGGCTTTACCTCCGGGGCGCAAGAAGCGATTTATACCGCGCTCATTACGGCACGAAACACCCTGCTTCAACGCGCAGGATGGGATGTCGCTACGCAAGGCTTATACGGTGCGCCGCGTATCAATGTCGTTCTCAGCGATCAAATCCATTCCACCATTAAGCGTGCACTATCGATGATCGGTATCGGCCTGAACGACATTATCAAAGTCCCGACCGATGACAACCTTCGTATGTTGCCAGACGCACTGCGTGACATTATGGCCACCTGTGAAGGGCCGACCTTAGTCTGTGCACAAGCGGGTTGCATTGACTCCGGCGCATTTGATTTGTTCGATGAGATTGCCGATTGTGTCGCCGCACACCCGAATGCGTGGTGCCATGTGGATGGTGCGATTGGGCTGTGGGCCGCTGCCAGTGAGAAACAAAACTATTTATTGAAAGGCATCGAGCGCATCGATTCCATCGATACTGACGGCCACAAGTGGTTCAACATGCCGTACGACTGCGGCATGGTGATAGTGAAAGATCCCTCTGCGATCACCACAGCCATGGGCGGTAGCAATATGGGCGATTACCTCAATGATGCGATGGCCAAGCCTGATCGCAATGCGATTAACTTTGGTATTTCAGCATCACGCCGTGCTCGTGGCGTACCGGTATATGCTGCCTTTAAATCATTAGGTAAAGCCGGTATCGCTGCGCATTTGGATAACTGTACGGATTTGGCTAAGTTGATGGCTGCACAGCTAGCAGAAGTGGAAGGCATTACAGTGTTGAATGATGTCGTGTCGAACCGATTCTCTGTGCAATTTGGCACAGGTGATACGGCTTCCCGTGATGCGCTGACAGAACGCGTGGTGCATCGCTTGCAACAAGAAGGGTATGTGTATCCGTCGACATCCGGCTACAAAGGCGTAAAAACCATGTTGATTTCAATTCTGAATTACCACACCTGCCAAGAGGATGTACTGACGTCTGTGGAAAAAATCCTGGCCGCGTTTGAAGTAGAAAAGGCAATGATGGCGTAACCCACTCAGAGTGAGTCATTTGCAATCAGCAAAAGAAAAGCGCGAAGATCATCCTGTTCTTCGCGCTTTTTGACGGGTAAAGAGTGACAAAGGCATAACGCTACTCGCCGTTATTTTGATTGCATTTCAATTCCGTGGGGGTTGGTTTTGCGTGTACGACGTGCATACACCAAGGGTAATAGTGCCAGCGCCAATGCCCCAAGATGGGCGGGTTCAGGTACGGTGACAGTCGCGATAACCGTACCGGTCGGGTTTTGCAGTGTGCCTGCGACGGTGTGGTTGTCACTTTCAAAATTAGAGCCGTAAAACTTAATGGATTCGATTTTGTATTCATCGGATGTCGCATACAAGTTCAAGAATCCATAAGGTTCACCACCATTACCGCCACCAAAATTGGTGTTGCCGTAGTGGTTCATGGTCAGAGCATCCCCTTGAAACACATCTGCGGTGGTAAATTCATAAGTCGTTGTAGCGGTCTCAACTTGCAGTTTGTTACCTGCGTCCCCCGCACTCCACCAAAAGCCGAAATAGCCGACAGGATCATTAAAGTTCAACAAGACTTGTGTGTTCTGCTGAGGGGACACAAACAGGTATTTACCGTCACCCCCTGCGCCTCCGTAGACGTTTGCAGGTTTTACCTGTGGTACGCCGCTCAATACCTCATATTCGCCAAACTCTGCGGTGATGGTGCCGTTGAAGATACCGGTGTTCCAGTCATCAAAGGTTTCGACCTGCTTGGGATCGGAGATTTGCGACTCTTCAATATAAGCATCTTCAATCGTAAACAGCAGTGATGCCTGTGCCGTAGAGCAGCCCAGCAGCAGTGTAAAAAGAGACGTGATAATGGACTTGGTCATAACCGTTTCCCTACGTGTGTGTTAGTCAACAGATAATGGTGATATGAATAAGGTAAAGCAAAGAATAGGCCACTCCTTATCTTATTGAAAATGAGCAAAAAGTATCGTGTATTAGAATTGCAAACTGCAATGGTCGTGATATGCATTGTGTTTTGCGAGGAAACAGATGATGAGCCACGCAGTGTGTTGTTAACGTCAGAGTAAGTGATGCCAAACGGCGTGCGCATCGTGTAACTTTTTACCGACTGTTTAACACGTAGCCCTATCACATGATGGGGCTTTTTTTGCTTGTTGACCTGTTTATAAGTGTCGGGTTTACCCTCTGTCACTCTGCTGATGCTTTGCGGAACGTCGCAAACTGAATTAAAAGGTGCGGTTATCGGTGTGATGTTTCTTACCGTTCTGGCCATAATCACGGCGTAAAATGGTCGAATCAGGGAAGACGACAAAAATGCACGGAAAAATTATCTTTTCTAGATTACTGAAAATGACGCTGCTGGATGAACTGGCGGGGATACTGTACTGGGGCTTAGCGATATACGGCATTTATTGGTTAATCGAACAGATCCCCGAGACCATCCCCTTGGCTATCGTGCTGGGGGTGTATGTGCTTGGTGTGACGTTGGGGTATATGTGGTTGGCAAAAACCTGTCGCCGTTATTTCCATCGTAGGTCGTAGTCACGGCTAGGAGGAAAAAGAGCCAGCGTTCCAAGAGAGGAAAGAAGCACTGACTCTGCGTTATCTCGTTACATGGCATTGTGGGCTAGAGGTGCACAAACTCTTTGGCATTGGCCGCCTCTGGCGTACGTAAGCCAAACAATTGGCGACGTTCAAGGATGTTCATCGCCCACTGACGGTGCGTGGCCGGCTCGCACATTGCACCGCCGTGCTGGTACACGGCTTGCGTGCTGTTGATGATACGAATCGCATCTTCATACTCTGACGGCTCCACCATCCACGCTTCATGGATGTATTCAATTTGATTCGGGTGAATGGCGGTTTTTCCGACTAACCCGTGGATCAAATCTTGCTGCAGCTCCTGCTCCAGTAACTCACCTTGCTCAATCAACTCAAACACCGGTGAGGTGAGGGCAAAGCCTTTTGCACCAAAGGTGCAGGTGAGCATTTTAATCACGTAATTCAGTGGCCCTTCATAGATAGTCGCGGTGCGTGAACGGCGGATCCCCAAAATACTCATCAGATCATTGCCGCCGATCCGCAGGGCAATGATCCGATCCCGCATCGGGCTGTTGACCAAGGCATTGGCCAGTTGCTGCATCGCCTGCCCATCAAACACATCTTGCGTCTCTAGGGTTGGCATCCAGATTAAATGCGTCGGTGCCGTGATCGCCTCCCACTCCGCAAGCGTATCGAGGGTGAATTTAGGAAACACAAATCCATCAATGCCTGTCAGATCATAATGGGCCACAATGTGCGCGGCCATTTCCAAGTGCCGTGGACGAATGAAAATGATCGGTTGTTCATGGTTGCGGCGTTTTTTGGCTAGCGTTGCGGTAATCGTTTTTAAATTGATCAAGGCTTGCTCGATATCTTGCTCAGCCACTGCATCTTCTAGGCAGATCACCATCGAACGCAGATTGGGGATCTTATTGCGTAGCGCTACGTTCACGATGTCATCGCGGGTCGCCGGCATATACAGGGTTGCCCCCAATGAATAAGGAGAAAGTTTCATCATCATAATACCTTCTTGATGATCGTCGTGGCACGGTATTGCCCAAGACGTGAACCGGCTTCAATCACGGTGATATTTTTCTTATGGGCTAAATGCACCAGCAGTTTGACGTCTGGATCATTAATGTCTCTGACCAGTACGTGATCCGGTACACGGCGTAGTACCGCGCGGGTCGCTTCTGCGATACCGGGCTTAATGCGGTTGATGTGATCAACCTGATAATCAGCCTGCAAATGGGTCAACACCGCTTGTGACAGATCGGCCAATGCGGTGTGGGTTGTCTCTGACGGAGCCTGCCATGTCAGAGTCTGAATTTGGATGTCTTGCTGTAGGGTGCTAATGCGGTCCACTAATGCGCTACTGCATTCGTAGTCCGCTAGATGATCGCAAATCACACAGCCGTGATAGTCATCGCTCGACCAGACGGAACGCGACACCAAGCCTGATACCGGTGCGCCTAAAATGCCAAACGGGATCAACCAGTCTTCGTACGACGCACTTAACCATGCCATGCCACACGGGTCTGCCAGTACCACTAAGCGCGGTTTGGCCGGATAGCCGTTACGTTGTGACAACGAGGCGGTGAGCTGACGGGTGATTGCACCTTTACCGGTCCAACCGTCGACAAACACAATGCTTTCAGCACCATGTTTCGCTTCAATGTCTGACAAGGCTTTGTCGTCAATACCGCGATCGCGAACAATGCTGATCCCATAATGATGGGATGCATGACCGAGCTGTTGTAATGCGCGATGTAGCATGACGCCAAGCGGCACACCGGCGCGCACTAAGCTGGCGAGCACAATTGGTCGGTCAGACAACTGCTCACGCAGTTGTAGCGCAAGCACCATGACTTCTTTTGCTAAACGTTGTTCGCCATCGGCTAAGGCTTGGGCATAAATCGACAAATGTTCGTCAGAGGGAGCCGGCTCTTGGCTGAGCATGTCAGAGTAATGCGCTTGTCCTGATTGAATCAGCCTCTCTTTTTCCTCAACCGGTGTCATGTCGAGCGCAATCGGTTTGAGTAAAAACGTAATGTCGTTGGGCGAATAAGCCCCAGAAAACGTCGTCATAGGGTTACTTCGCCTGATCAATGTGGGCCAGCAAAGGCTCGGACAGTTGGCTTTGCTGTGGCATGCCAAACCAGGTGCATTGACGTAAGAACGTCATATCGCTAAGGCTGTCGCCAAGGCCGATAATGGGTTTGTCAGGCTCATCCGCACGGATTTTATCGATGAGGTAACGGGTGGCTTTGCCTTTTTCAATGCAGTGCGGTAACCACGCAATGTTGTTGTCATTGCGATGAATGTAGAAGCCTTCAATACCCAGCTCTGCATCCACTTGATCGGCGATGGCATATAGCTCATCGATTTTGCTGCTATCAGTATGTTTCGCGACAAGATAAATAGCATGATCACCGTATTCATAGTTGATCCTCGCCCATGCCTCGATATTGGCCGCCTCAAAGGCCGCGGTGAGGGCGGCTTGACGATCGTGCAGTTGCTGTTGATAAGGGATCAACGCGGTTAGGATCTGATCTTGCCACTGCGGATCAGGTTGATCATCCGGCATGGTGATCACGGCACCATGGGTCATTACTTTCCATGAGCTAAACGGAATAGTGACGCGTGCGGTTTCCTCGGTGCCTCGTGCCGTTACCGGAATAACATCGGCATGCGCTAACAACCAGTGCACGAAATGGGCCTGTTCTTGCGAGAAAAAACTGCGCGGTTTGAGTGATCGATCAAGGGCAGCGGTTTCAGCGGGCACTTGTCCTTTTAGGTTCAGTTTGCGTTGGGTTTGAAACAGGTTGTCGTCAAGATCAACCAAAAAAAGCGGCTTAGTCATAGACGGCGACCTCTACAGTGTGAGCGAGTGGGGCAAGTGCGTCGAGAAAGGCGGGATCGATATCGTTATCACGGGTTTCGACGCACACGATGATCCGATCAAAAGATTGATGCGCCACGTTGTAACAGAAGTTAGGGATGTTTAGCCCGTAGTTATCGGTAAAGGCCAAACGGGACTGGATGGCGAGCCCTTCAGCAATCGGGGAGCGGGTGGTCGAGCTAAACACGACGTCTGCCCCTTGTTGTTCAAGGTATTCAGCCATTAAAAACGGCGGGTACAGAAATTCCCCCGTGCCGAGCACCAAAATACGTTCACCGGTGTGGGCGTGATAACGATCAACCCAGCCCTTGCCGTTGTAATGTGTCATGCCCAGTCGTCCCCAATCTTGCCGGCTGGACAGCATTGCGGCACCTTTAGCCGTTACGTTGACATTCGGCATGTCGGGAAGAGGGGCGAGCGGGTTCGGTTGCCATTCCCATTGCCCTTTCATTAAGGCCACTGAAGCAATGGGGATCTCTTGCTGTGTGCTTACACGCGGTGTACTTCTTCGCAGGGTAGATAGGCGTTCCCCAGACCAATCGGTTAACGTGATAGTAATAATCTGTGTGATGCCCCGTAAACCAGCATGTAATAATGATGAAATTAAATTATTAAAGGTGCGGCCTGTGGTTGCCTCGTCATCAATTAAGACCAGCGTCTTATATTTATTGAAAAAGGCATCTTTCGTTTCATTGGGTGGACAATAAATAATGTGATCGGTGGCGTGAGAATGCTCTTCTTTAAATTCACACAATAATTCACCCTCAACAGGATGACGGGTCGTGGTTAATAATACACTGTCAGGGTGTTGTTTTTGAGCTTCTTCAAATACACCGCCCGCTAACCCAACGGCGGTTTCTGCCATGCCGATAAATAAAATAGGGCTAGATATATCTTTGGGTATTTCTTGTGCCAAATATTGATAAGTGGCTCGCATTTTTTTAGGCGACACAGGAATATGCTTACCGAGAATCTTACTGACAAATAAGAAAGAACGCTTTGGGTTTTTTCTTTCTGCAAAGTCAAATAAATCAGTTGCTTGCCATTTTCCTTTGACGATCTCCATGCGAATGGTGCCCGTCGAAAGTTCTTGTTTGCGCTTATTCATAAAATCGGCTTATAACGTCGTATTAGAGGGCACAATGTGCATGATGGAATTATCGATACTCCAACGCATTTGTCACACCTCATACAGATTATTTGCGTGAATAATCACAAATTCAGACTTCATTAAAAAGGATAAGATACACGTTGACGAATCTGCTTTATTATTCATATTGCTCAGCAACCACACCATAATAGATGGTTATGCGTGGCTAAGTGATTTTTTATAATTATCAGCGAACTAAAAGTTAGTGATAGTTTTCTCGATATATGGAATATACGTTATTACAACAGTAATAGGGAGTTTCACTTGGTTTCATTAAGTAAAAATCAATCTGTCTCGCTAGCAAAAACAGCGGGTTCGACGCTTTCGACTATTGCCATTGGTCTTGGTTGGGATCCTATCAAAAAGAAAGCCGGTTTTTTCGGCGGCCTATTTGGCGGTTCTGACTCGATCGACCTCGATGCGTCTTGCGTATTGTTTGATGCGCAAGGTAACCCGATCGATCTCGTGTGGTTCCAGCAATTGGCTTCACGTTGTGGCGCCGTTCGTCACCGTGGTGACAACCTGACGGGTGAAGGCGACGGCGATGATGAAGTGATTGATGTTAACCTGAATGCCTTACCGGGTAACGTGGCGTTTATTGCTGTGACCGTCAATAGCTTCCGTGGTCAAACGTTTAATGAAGTTGAGAATGCGTTCTGTCGTGTGATCAATACCACGACGGGCGAGCAAGAAGTGTGTCACTTCAAATTGAATGAGCAAGGGTCGCATTCCGGTATTTTGATTGCCTCCTTGGCACGTCAGGCGGGTGACTGGGAATTTAAGGCGCATGGTCTGCCTTGTCAGGGCCGTACCGTGCAGGACATGATCCCTGTGATTAAAAACGCCTTGGTGTAAGCCATTATGATGCTGATTGCTGGAGGAAATTCACCGGTACCTGCGGGTGAGTTAACCGTCAGGGTGATCGCGGGAAAGCCGGCGGATGTGTCTGCATTCCGCCTGCAATCCAACGGCAAAGTCGCCCATGACGCCGATATGATCTTTTATGGTCAGCGAGCCTGCCGTGATAAGGCGGTATCGCTGCTCAGCGAAGGCGCCCATACCACGTATTCACTGAATCTTGCGCGCTTATCAGCCGGTGTTGAGAAAGTCGCTTTTTCTTGTACGTGTAATCCGGGTCAAACGGTTTCATCGTTAGGGCAATTATCGATTCAGATCGAACAGGCAGGGCAGGTGCATATTCAGGCGAATGTGGATCTTCAAGCGCGATCTGAAGCGGCATTGATCCTCGGCGAGTTTTATCGCCGCAATGGTCAATGGAAGTTTCGTTTTGTCTCACAAGGCTTTATTGGTGGCTTAAAACCGTTGGCGGAATTTTATGGTGTGGTGGTCGATGAAGATCAAACTCCAACACCGACACAAACACCACCGCCTGCCTCTACCGCGAGGCCATCAACGCCGTATCAGCCTCATCAATCTTCACCCACTCCATCGGCCTCCCCCTCTTCATCTTCGGGGCATGCACCGTCATCGACGATCAATCTCAGCAAGATTTCGCTGACCAAAAATAACCCGTCCGTCAACTTAACCAAGCGCAGTGATTACGGTCTGATCAAAGTGAATTTGAATTGGAACCGTGGCACGCACAAGGGCAGTGGTTTTCTGAGCGGTATTTTTGGCTCATCAGGGGTCGATCTGGATTTAGGGGCATTTGTACGATTCAAAGATGGTAATGCCGACATTGTCCAAGCGCTGGGAAATCGGTTTGGTCACCTTGATCATCAACCGTACGTGCGTTTGCTTGAAGACGACAGAACGGGTGCCTCACACAGTGGTGAGTGGTTACACATTAATGGCGACAGCTGGCGCAACATTACAGAAGTCTTGGTGTTTGCTTTCATTTACCAAGGGGTGCCAGATTGGACGAAAACCGATGGCGTGGTCACGATTACCGTGCCCAATGAACCACCGGTTGAAACACGCTTAACCGAAGGCGGGCGCTCAAATTGTATGTGCGCCGTGGCACGATTGATCAATGACAATGGGGTATTGACCGTACAGCGGATCGATCGCTATTTCGCGGGTCATGAAGAGCTCGACAGAGCGTTTGGTTGGGGATTCCGGTGGCGAGCCGGCAACAAATAAGGAAAGAATTATGTCATTTTTTAAGAAAGTGAAAGATGCCGTCAATGCAGGGCATTCCGAACTCACAAACCAAGTGGGCCGTTTTAAAAACCGTAAATTCATGGAAGGCACGGTCGCCGTTTGTGCTTGTATCAGTATGGCGTCTGACGGTGCCAGCGCGGAAGAAAAGCAAAAAATGATGAGCTTTATCCAGCAATCAGAAGAGCTTGCGGTGTTTGATGTGAAAGAAGTGATTGGCTTTTTCAATACACTGGCAACGGGCTTTGAGTTTGATGTGGATATCGGTAAAGGCGAAGCCATGAAATATGTGATGCGCCTGAAAGATCAACCGGATGCGGCGCAGCTTGCCTTGCGTGTCGGGATTGCTGTCGCGAAGAGCGACGGTGATTTTGATGACAGTGAAAAGGCCATCGCCCGTGAAATCTGCGTGGCATTAGGATTTTCAACCTCTGAATATCAGTTGTAATTAGGTATTGTCAAACATGGATACAACGCATATCGGCTTTCCCATTGAGACCGTATTGGTCTTTGTTTTCTTATCTGTCGGCGCAATCTTAATCGATTTGTACATGCACCGTGACGATAAGGTGATCCCGCTTAAAAGCGCCATCATGTGGTCCATTTTTTGGATTGCGGTTGCGTTTGCTTTTGCTGGGTTCTTGTATCTCCACCATGGACTTGAAGTCGCGAGTCTCTTTGTGACCGGTTATGCCCTGGAGAAAGTGCTCTCCGTCGATAACTTGTTTGTGATCATGGCGATATTTTCCTGGTTCTCGGTGCCGGATAAGTTCCGTCACCGCATCCTGTACTGGGGCATTATCGGCGCTATCGTGTTCCGCGGTATTTTTGTGGCGATTGGCACCAGTTTATTGGCGTTGGGCCCCTGGGTCGAAGTGGTGTTTGCCCTGATGGTGGCATGGACCGCCGTGATGATGCTGCGCAGCGGTGAGCAAGAAGACGACGTTGAAGATTACTCTCAGCATTTGGCTTATCGCGCCGTGAAGCGTTTGTTCCCTGTTTGGCCAAAGATCAAAGGCAATAACTTTTTGATCAAGCAGAAAGACGTCGATGAAGAGTTGGCAAAACCAGAAAACGCCGACATTACCGTCGGACGGACGTCTCAAGCGAAATATTACGCCACACCGTTATTACTGTGTTTGGCGGTCGTGGAATTGTCTGACGTGATGTTTGCGTTTGACTCGGTGCCTGCGGTCATCGCTGTCAGCCGTGAACCACTGATCGTGTATAGCGCCATGATGTTCGCGATTTTGGGTCTGCGTACGTTGTACTTTGTGCTTGAAGCCATGAAGCAGTACTTAGTGCACCTGGAAAAAGCCGTCATCGTGTTGCTGTTCTTCATTGCCGGTAAGTTGGGTTTGAATGCCACCTCGCACATTTTTGGTCATGATTTCACCATTTCTGCCACCACCAGTTTGGTTGTTGTGGTAGTGGTGCTGATTGCCGGTGTATTGGCCAGCTATGTGTTCCCAGAGAAAAAAGACGAAGAACAAACTTCTAATCCGGCTTAAGCCATGATGAATATTGAAAAAGGAAGATGCTAATGGGCGTTTCATTATCGAAAGGCGGTAACGTATCACTGAGTAAAACGGATCCGTCATTGGTTCGTGTACGAATTGGTCTTGGTTGGGATACGCGTTCAACCGATGGTCAGGATTTTGACCTTGATGGGTCTGCGTTCCTGCTTAACGACAGCGGCCGTGTTCGCAATGACAGTGATTTCATTTTCTACAATAACTTGCGCTCGCTGGACGGCTCTGTTCAGCACACTGGCGATAACCGTACCGGTGAAGGCGATGGCGATGATGAGTCGCTGATTGTGGAATTGAACAATGTCCCGCTGGACGTGACGAAAGTGGCTTTTATCGTGACGATTCACGATGCGGTTGTGCGTCGTCAAAGCTTTGGTCAGGTGAGCAATGCGTTTATGCGTATTGTGAACGAAGACACCAATGTAGAAGTCGCGCGTTACGATCTGACCGAAGATGCCTCCACAGAAACCGCCATGATTTTTGGTGAATTATACCGCCACAATGGTGAGTGGAAGTTCCGTGCGGTGGGTCAAGGCTATGCCGGTGGCCTCGGCGCTATGTGCGCACAATATGGGATCAACGCCTCTTAATGGTGGTTGCGTTGTGATTAATCGGGGAGGGAGACTTCCCCTCATATTCTCTGTATTTATTATTACGTTGATTTTAATGTCATCAAAAAGGAATGAACATGGCTGTTTCATTAGTTAAAGGCGGCAACGTCTCTCTTACCAAAGAAGCTCCAACCATGAAAGTCGCATTGGCGGGTCTGGGTTGGGATGCACGTGCAACCGATGGTCAGGATTTTGATCTAGATTGTTCAGTATTTATGGTTGGCGATGACAATAAAGTATTGTCTGACACTAGCTTCATTTTCTTTAACAACACGCACAGTGCTTGTGGCTCTGTGGTTCACAATGGTGATAACAAAACCGGTGAAGGCGATGGCGATGATGAAACGGTCACCGTGAGCTTTGATAACGTACCGGCCAACGTGAAGAAGTTGGTGTTTGCGGTGACAATCCATGATGCTGAAAGCCTTAATCAGAATTTCGGCCAGGTGTCTAACGCTTACATGCGTATCGTGAACAACGATAACAGCAGTGAGATTGCCCGTTTTGACCTGTCTGAAGACATGTCAACGGAAACGGCCATGATCTTCGGTGAGCTATACCGCCACAATGCGGATTGGAAATTCAAAGCCGTGGGTCAGGGTTATGCAGGCGGCCTAGCAGCCTTGGCAAGAGAGCACGGCGTTAACGTGTAATCGTTGTCCTTGTTTGCGTGGGTGGTGATAGCCACCAACGTGACAGCAAGCCTGTTTTCGGTGTCGTTCACCCTACTGGGGTGAGCGGCATTTTTTGTTTTTATTGCCGTTGATGCGAGATGATCGCATATTGTCATTCAGGGAAGCGTCACGCGGGCGTTAAGCGGCGGGGCAAGTCATCCAGTCATAACAGTGAAGTGAACGAAGGCGTATGAAAAAAATCTTAATCACAGGCTTTGAGCCTTTTGGTGGCGAGCGCATCAACCCCGCGCTGGAAGCGGTGCGCGCATTGGCGGATGTTCCGTTAGTGGGCGGTGAGATGGTGGTGTGTACGGTACCTGTGGTGCGCTATGCCGCAATTGATACCGTCATCGCCGCGATTAAACAGCATCAGCCGGATGTGGTGATCACGGTCGGGCAGGCCGCGGGGCGAGCCGCGATCACGCCAGAGCGGGTCGCCATTAACGTGGATGATTATCGCATTGCTGATAACGGCGGGCATCAACCGATCGATGAAGCCATTGTCGATGCGGGTCCGGCGGCGTATTTTTCGACATTGCCGATTAAAGCCATCACGCAGACGTTACAAGATCACGGCATTCCGGCGCAGATCTCCAATACCGCTGGTACGTTTGTCTGTAACCATCTGTTTTATGGTATTCAGCATTATTTGCGTGACACCGCGATCCGTCATGGTTTCGTGCATATCCCGTTATTACCTGCGCAAGCGGTGCAGGGCACACAACCGAGCATGAGTCTGGTAACCCTTGTTCAGGGGTTAACGTTGATGGCACAAGCCTGCATTGATCATGAACAGGACAGTGTCATCGGCGGCGGTCACGAGTGCTAATCGCTAAATGAACAGTCGGCATAAAAAGTAAGGTATACTCTTTTCTATTTACAGAATCTCCCATGGTCACCATCGATAAAGCACAACTGGTCGAAACAATCCTTGAGCAACTACAGAAAGCCTACCAAGGTGCATTAGAGGCCGCCGACCGCGCCCATAGCACGGCAACAGACGATGAAAATGCGCCTGAAAATCAATATGATACCCTTGCACTTGAAGCGGCGTACTTAGCCCATGGGCAATCACAGCGTGTGGCTGAGTGTATGGCGGATTTGACGGCTTACCGCAAACTGCAAACTGCGTTACCGGCAGGCACTGAACAAATTGTCCTCGGCTGCATGGTGCATTTGGTGGATGAAGATGACAATGAAAAGTGCGTTTTTTTTGGCCCTACGGCTGGGGGCATCAAACTGACTGTCGCTGACCAAGAGATTGTTGTGGTTACCCCGACTTCTCCGTTGGGCGATGCGTTATTAGGGCTAGAAGAAGGGGATGAAGTGGAAGTCCCGCTGGGCCACCATACTGCTTACTATGACGTTGCCGCGATTTATTGATCTGAGAAGATTAAGCGAGGACGATTAATCCGAATACCTCCCATTGCCTCTAATAAAAAAACGCTGAATACTCAGCGTTTTTTTATGTCTGCTGACTTGTGCTTGAGGCGTGCTTATCGACGTGTTGACGATAAGCCCATCACGCTGTTGCCGCAAAATGGGTTGCGATCCAATCCGCTACCGTGGGGGCAGAAACGCTGTGGCTACGAAAGAGTGATGCCTGCAACTGACGACCAAAAAATCGCTGATCTTGCTGAACGCACCTTAACGCACCTCTGTCTGTGTAAGGGGCATGGATATGCTCCGGCAGTAATGCGATCCCTTTGCCTTGCTGACACAGCGTGAGTAAAGTCTCGATATTGTCCATCGTCCACGTACTGTAACTGATGTCCACATTAGGCAAAAACATGTCGCTGTTATTGTTTAAGACCAAGGCGCGCAAGTGTTGGTTGGGGTCATGCAATGGGTAATATGCTGCATGTACCCAGACACAATTCACTTTGAAGAGGTCGGTATAATCAATGTCATACACCTGTTCATTGCTTAAAAAGCCAAAGGCGAAGTCCATTTCATTCTCATGAATCATCTTGCTCAACACATTGCTTGGGTACTGTTTTAAGTGCAGATCCAGTTGCGGAAAAGCGTCGGCCAAATCATTCAGTAACCGCGTTACGGTTGGGTGATAGAGGAACGGATCAATACCGATAGTGAGCATCATCGGACTGGCGCTGCTCAACTTCTGCGCGACAGCAATCACTTCATGGTACTGCTTCAGCAGCACTTTTGATGAGCTAAACAGTTTATGGCCTTTTTCACTCAGATAAGGACGTTTTTTATCTCGGTTAAAGACAGCATAACCAATATCCGTTTCCAGGTTTTGCACCGAGGTGCTGATGGTCGATTGCGACTTGTTGAGTCGCCTCGCGGCCGCGCTGAAGGATCCTTCTTCAGCCACCGACACGAAGGCCATAATATTATCAAGTTGTAATTTCATTATATTTATAGCGTATAAGCATCGAAAAACAGTAGAAAGACACAACAAATGCGCCATAAAGGGAGCATTATTAGTGTGCATGATCAATAATTGTTAAAAGTAGTTGTCTGATTTTCATCGCTTTTAGGGCTGAACTTGTCAAATAATATACCACTTACCCACCCAGCATCGACTCAATTAGATAATAAAAATACATAAAAGTGTGACCTGTGTCACATTGGTGCCGTAATTTTGACGTGGTTTTGACATGAGGGACGATTGTTTTCGTCAATAAAAAGAGTTTTGACCTGTGATTTAGTGATCTATATCACTATGTTTTGTATTGGTTTTTCATGCTTTACAGTAATTTAATGCCAATAGGGGATGAGTTGCTGGTATTTTGTTCTATCGGTTTTATCAATAGTTGCTATCTTTTGCGGTTGTTTTTTTGGAGTAAGATCATGTTTCGAGTAATGGCTCCAACGCTAATAAAGGAAGAACAATGATTACTAAACTATACGCAAAAGCAGACGCATTCCTAACCACTTACAAGAACGATGAGCGCGGCGTAACGGCTATCGAGTACGGTCTGATTGCGGTTGCAATGGCAGGTCTTCTGGCTGTTGTTCTAAGCTCTGGTGAAGGTGGTTTTGTTGGTCAACTTAAAGCCGCATTTACTAACATCACAGAATCACTGAAAACTATCACAGGCCAAAAATACAACTAATTTTTCTTAAAATTTGTAGTTACTATTTATATGGTCCTTCTACTTATTCTTGGAGTGGCGTTAGTCGCTGTATGCTTGAGCGATGTCATTAAGCGGCGCATTCCCAATGCACTGGTGCTCATTGTATTGGGGAGTTCACTCCTGCTGAACGGACTGTATGGCTCAATCAGCGGTTTTTACAGTGCAATCGTGGTCTTTGTTCTGACAGTATTGCTCGTCAGACTGCACGTAATGGCCGCTGGTGACAGCAAATTGGCAACGGCGCTCGCTGTTGCCCTCCCTCTTTCTCAATTGACGTTTGCCTTATGGTTAACGGCAATGGTCGGTGGTGTGATTGCCCTGTTCTATTGGGTGAAGTACCGCGTTGTAAACACCGCCTCACACGAAAACGATCCAGGCCTACCTTATGGGCTGGCGATTTCTGTCGGCTTTTATCTACCCCTTCTCGCACACTACTTGTAAAGGCAAGTGTATGAATTCGAAAATTATCTTTTTGATTGCCTTTTTGGCGGTCGTGTCGGGCCTGTATGGGCTGTATGACGTGTTCAGTCAAGAACCTGAACTGCGCGAAGAACCCATGGAGGATTTGATTGCTGACAAACCGGTACGCTACCTGACCCTATGGCGTGCTAACCAAGATGTAGATAAAGGCATTGCGCTGAATGCCAGTGATCTGACGCGCGAACAAGTCCCGTTTGATGATGCGCTGAAATTGGGCGTAAAAGACGATGTGGTGCTTGATTTTGATCCGGCCACCTTGCTCAACACCGCAATCAAGAAAGGCCAATGGGTCTATCCCGAATACCAAACCCAGAAAAATCAGCCGGGCTATATCGATTTATTGATCAGCGACGGCATGACGCTTTATCCCCTACAAGTGACCACCAAAAACCTGATCAACGATTTCATCCGTCCGGGTGATTACATCGACTTGCTCGCGATCAGCTCCCCTGATGTCAATTTGTCCGCTCAGTCAGAACCCTTAACCCAGTTTCAAGGGGTGCAAGCCAAGGTATTTCTTCAGCATGTAAAAGTGATGAACATTGGCGAACATCATGCATTGTCGGTGAATAAGGGCAATGACAGTTTCATTACTGCTAAGTCTGCCAATGAAAGCGATGGGATGACCACCGTGGTGATTGAAGTGCCGCCCAATCAATTGGCGCGTTTGTCGCTGGCGCAGCGTACTTTGCAGCTTGAAATTTACCGCAGTCATGCGCATGCCCAGCCATTGGATGCGAATGTGCATGATGTCATCAGCAATTTTACCGATGTGGAAGAGTTGCGTGGCTCAAATGAAACCAGCGCAGCTGGAGGTCTCTTTTAATGGTGAATGATGTAATGACGAATAGCGCACTGAACAGTAGTGCGCTAAACAGTGGCGTAATGAATCGTGCTTTTATTAGCATGCGATTTTTCCGTGCGGTTTTACTGGCTGTGGGTGGCATGGCATTGGCTTTGACGTCGTTGTCTAGCTGGGCAGGGGATCGCTATATCACCTTGCATGATGCTGCGCACATCAGTGTGAGCCAGCCAATCAGCAAAGTGTTCATCAGTGCGCCTGACTTGGTGGATTACAAAGTCATTAATGACAAAACCTTGGTAGTGTTTGCCAAACAAGTGGGCCAAGCCCGTTTGATTGCGTACAACCAGCAAGGTGATGTGGTGTTGTCTGAACGTATCTTGGTGGATATCGATCTGACGCAGATCCGCCGCCAACTTAAACTGCAATACCCCACTCTGGATATCAAGCTGGAATCGGTCGGGGAGCAAGTCGCAGTGAGCGGCACGGTCGACTCTGAGCAGCAGCGTGATGACATCTACCGCACAGTGGCCACGTTCTTGAAGCGTAAATCCACCAATCGCTATGAAAAATCGGACAAGTTATCGTTTGAAGACTCTGGCATGGAAGCGCCAGAAAGCATGATTTTCGCCCGCAACAATACGTGGGAAGGGATCATTGAAAATCTGGTCGTGACCAGCGTGCAGCAGGTCAACGTCAAAATTTCGGTGGCGCAAGTGACCGACTCGTTTGCCAAAACCATTGGTGCTGATTGGGGGTCGATTGGTGCTAGTGTGGGGCAGTTCTCGTTCAGCCAATTTAAAGCCGCGGATTTAACCACCTTGATCACCGCGCTTGGCAACGAAAGCATGGCGGAAATTCTGGCGGAGCCGAACCTGACCGTGTTATCTGGCGAGTCAGCCAGTTTCTTGGTGGGCGGTGAAGTACCGGTGATCGTGACCAGCGACAGCAGCACCAATATCACCTTCAAAGAATTTGGCATCAAGCTGGAAATGACCGCCAAAGTGATGAGTGATGACAAAGTGCGTATGCAGTTAGCGCCGGAAGTCAGCGAAGTCGAAAAATACATTCAAGCGGCAGGCATTGAAGTGCCGCAGTTGGCATCACGCCGCGCCATGACCACCGTTGAACTGGCGGATGGTGAAAGCTTTGTGCTGGGTGGCTTGATGAGCAGCCAAGATTTTGAACAGCTGCAAAAAGTACCCATGCTAGGTGATATTCCGGTGTTAGGCGCCGCCTTCCGTAAATCCGTCACTCAACGTAAGAAAACCGAATTATTGATTGTCGCGACGGTAAACCTTGTACGTCCTGTCTCGTCACAAGATGTCCAACTGCCTTATATGAAGAAAACATCGACCTTGTCGCGCTGGTTAAATATTCCCATTGATGGCGATTCAAAGGCCGACGAAGCCTTGAGCATTGATTTGCTATCACGCGGAGGATTCATGCAATGAAAAATGTTTTGATCGCACTGTTGGCGTTGTGCGCATTAAGCAGCATCAGCGGCTGCGCCGAAAAAATGTATGTCGCGAAAGGCGCAGAAGCCTTGGTGTACCCGGAAACACACACCTACCAGTTTACGGTGAATAACTCGCAATCACAGAACGGTGCCGTTGCCATCAACACCCAGTTGACCAAGATTGTGGCGCAGGCACAGCAACGGGATCACCAATTTCGAGTGACCTATTTATACAGCTCAACACAGGGTAAACGTATTGCCCAGCAGCAGATCGCGCAATTGCACCGTCAGGGTGTGTCTGCCTCGCAATACAACGCGCATTATGCGGCGCAGCCAAAGACAGATTTAACGGTTGAACTGCGCTATTTCCGTGTGTTAACCGAAACATGCCAGCCAGAAGTCATGGGGCAACCGATTCAACGTCGCGATTGCTTTGTTGACACCATGCGAATGAAGCAAGTGGCGAACCCACAACGACTGATTGAGAAGTAATGTATGTTTGATTTAGCTAAGGCCATTTCGAAAAACGTCGCGCCCGCCATCCCGGTGGTGAACGGCCCGAAAAGTTGTACGTTGATTTATCAGTCGTTTGAATGTTTGTCGCTGGTGGAAGAGATCTTTCTGTTTGAAGGCTGGAACGAGCCGACGATTCAGAAAGAAGCACTGAAATCGACCAAGCTGGATCGTGAAGACTTGCACGACATCATCTTGCTGGAGCTGAATCAGTCGAGCAATGTGGTGGAAGATGCCCGTCGTTTTGCCAGCCAGATCCCCCCGCACAAAGGGGTGATCGTGATCGGCAAGGAAGATGCGATTTCAACCTTGCGTGCATTGAAAGACATGGGTTTCTACTACGTGTTTTGGCCGGTGAATAAGCAAGAACTGGCCGACTTCATCACGCACGTAAACAATAACCTACAGACGTTTTCTGGGGTCAGTAAGCAGCGTAAAGCCAAGCGTGTCGCGATTGTTGGCACCAAAGGCGGCATCGGCAACACCCTGATCACGGCAGAGCTTGCCTCGGTCTTTTCTTCACAAGGGACAGACACCATTTTGGTCGATCACCAAAATACTGACAGTAACATTGATGTGCTGTTGTCCCTGAAAAACCTACAACGCCATAACCTGACTGAAATGACCATGCCGCTTCATGAGTTGGATGATGAAAGTGCGGTGGGCTTTTTGACCAATGTGCGCAGCAATTTGCGTTTGCTGGCATTGGAAGGGGGCGAGTCGGACGCGCAAGTGCTGAGTTTTAGCCAAACCTTGTGCCAGTTACTGAGCCGTAATGCCAACTTCATTTTAGAAGACTACTCCGCCAGTGTGGCTTTCCGTCCGGATCCTTTGATGCTGGTTGAGCGCAGTGACGTGGTGATCGTGGTGTTGGAACCGTCGGTGGCGTCTGTACGTAATGCGAGAAAGCTGATTGAAAAACTGAACAATTTGCAGATCTCTGACCGCAGTAAAGTGCGTGTTATTCCGCTGTTGAACATTCATCGTCCGTTGAATTCGTTTGCGTTAAACAAACAAGAAGTTGAGCAATACCTGCAAACGCCAGTGGCGATTGAGCTGGAATATAACCGCCACATTGCCCGTTTGATCATTGAAGGTAAGCGCGCGCATAAACATGACAAGCAAATGCAACAAGCGTTTGATGAACTGGCGCGTTTAATTAACGGTCAGGCGAGCACAAACAGCAATACGCCAATCAGTTGGGTTAAAAAGGTGTTTAACCGATGAGCACAAAGTCTCTTTATTTAATCTTCCGCCAGCAGATCTTTGATGCCTTGGATGCGGAAGCCGTGCAACAGATGAGCCGTGAAGAATTGGAAAAGCAAATCCAAAACGCGGTGGATATTCTTGCACGTGGGGCCTCTCGCCCGATGACAGCCTTAATGCGTGCGGGCTTGGTGAAAAGCCTGCTGGATGAACTGTTAGGTTTAGGGCCGTTGCAGCCATTGATTGAAGATCAAAGCATTACCGACATCATGGTGAACGGCCCTGACAATATCTACTTTGAGCGCGGCGGTAAGCTAAAGCGTTCTGAAATTACTTTCGTTAACGAAGCGCAATTGCTGGAAGTGGCCAAACGTATTGCATCGCGCGTAGGGCGTCGTGTGGATGAATCTTCCCCAACGGTGGATGCCCGCTTGGAAGACGGCAGCCGTGTGAACATCGTTATTCCGCCGATTTCGTTGGACGGTACTGCGATCTCTATCCGTAAATTCCGTGAGCAGAAAATCGGCTTGGAAGAGCTGGTGGGCTTTGGTGCCATGTCGCCTGAGATTGCCCGGGTACTGATGATTGCTTCCCGTTGTCGCTTGAACGTGCTGATTTCAGGCGGTACAGGTTCCGGTAAAACCACACTGCTGAATGCGCTGTCACAGTACATTGATAACGACGAACGCGTGATCACCATTGAAGATGCGGCAGAATTGCGTTTGCAACAGCCGCACGTGGTGCGTTTGGAAACCCGTACCGCGAGCATTGAAAATACCGGCATGGTGACGCAGCGTGATTTGGTGATCAACGCCCTGCGTATGCGTCCTGACCGTATCATTCTCGGGGAGTGTCGTGGTTCAGAAGCGTTTGAAATGCTGCAGGCCATGAACACTGGTCACGATGGGTCGATGTCGACGCTACACGCCAACTCGCCGCGTGATGCGATTGCCCGTGTGGAATCCATGGTAATGATGGCGAACTTGAACCAGCCGTTGGATGCGATTCGCCGTACCATTATCAGTGCGGTACAGCTAGTGGTGCAGGTTAACCGCTTACGTGACGGTTCCCGTAAGATCACCAGTATTTGCGAAATTGTCGGGCTGGAAGGGGACAACGTGGTGATGGAAGAGATCTTCCGTTTCCAACCCGATGAATCGGCGTTTGACGAAAAAGTGCACGGTAACTTTGTGACACAAGGGATCATGCAGCGCTCAGAATTGGTCAAAAAAGCCCAGTTCTACGGGCTGCACAAGGAACTCATGGCCGCGTTCAGGAGCTAATGCCGATGATGTTATCGCTTTCTCTGATCTTGTTTGGACTCGCCGCTATCTTGTGGACGCGAAAAACCAACGATCTTAAACGTGCGTTTTTTGAAGACGAGACAGATGCCGAGCTGAAAGAAGAGTTGCAGGCGATTAACCTGAAAAACTTGCGTCAGCGTTCACGGCTACAACAACTGCGCGATCAAGCCACGCCGGTGTTGGCTATTTTGGGTGACAAAGCCACGGTGATCATCGTGACCTTTTTAATCCTGATGCTTTGTGGCGCGTGGTACCTGAATAATCGCATATTACACATGGAATCGCAGTGGTTGACGGTGTTGTTCCCGTTGTTGGCATCTTGGGTCAGTTGGAATTGGCTGGTGAATAAACGCCGCAGTGACTTTGAACAAGCGTTTCCGGATGCATTGAATATTTTGATGAGCGCCGTGACCGCCGGTGACAGTTTGATGCAGGCGATCAGTTATGTGGGCGAGAGCTTAGATAATGCGATTGGCCGTGAATTCAAAGTGATGGGCGAGCGTTTGAAACTGGGTGAAAGTTCTGACGTGGTGTTTCAGCGTGCGTGTAAAAACTTTCCGTATCCGGCCTTTTTGTTTTTCGTCGTTACTGTGCGCGCCAACATGGCCCGCGGTGGTCAACTCAAGAATGTGTTGGCCCGTTTGATCCGTGTATTAGTGGACGCGCGCACCTTGGATAAAAAGAAGATGGCGATGACGTCAGAGGCCCGTATTTCGGCCAAAATTGTCGCGGCCATTCCGATTCTTTTCATGGTATTGCTTAATTTCATTAACCCCGGCAACGTCGATTTTATTCTGACTGATCCCGACGGGCGCTATGTCTTGTACTACGTACTGGGCAGTGAAGCGTTAGGGTTGGGGATTGTCTGGTGGCTCGTGAAGGGAGTGCAGTAATGGCATTAATTATTTCTGGCTTGCTGTTTGGTGTCGTGATCGCGTTGCTGATCACCCAGTATTACCAACAGAAAATGGTCAAAGCCAATATCAACGCTTATTTATCACACGAGCGCAGAAGCGGCTTATCGCGCTTGAATGATTTTATTGTCCGCTTTGGTAAAGAGCATCGCCAAGATCTAGAGCAAAAGTTGGTGGATGCCGGGATCTATAACACCCATCTGGCGAAGTATTACTTTCCTTTGAAAATGCTGACCGTCGCTGGGTTTTGTGCTGCGGTGTTCTTTAGTCAATTTGAGCAAAACACCAAGTTGGTGCTGGGCTTGATTGGCTTTATTGTGATTTTGCTGGCCCCTGACATGCTACTGGCATCGCGTAAAAAAGTACTGGTGACCCGTATGTCGCGCCAGTTGCCGTACATGCTCGACATGATGTCGGTGTGTGTGCAAACCGGGATGACCATCGAAGCGGCGCTTTCCTACTTGGGGAACGAATTGGAAACCTTTGATAAAGACTTGTGTTACCAAATTCGTAAAACGTCAGACGGCGCACGCCTGCATGGTTTGGAAAAAGCCCTCTATGATCTGAGTTTGCGTATCCCGACGCCTGAAGTCAGAAGTTTCACCCTGACGCTGATCCAAAACCTGCAATACGGCACCTCCATTGCCAATGTATTGAGTGATTTAGCGGAAGACATGCGAAAAATTCAGGTGTTAAGCATTGAAGAGAAGATCGGGAAATTGTCAGCAAAAATGAGTATCCCGCTTATTCTGCTGATCATGTTCCCCATCGTTGTGCTCATTTTGGCTCCCGGCATCATGCAGATGTCGATCAACATTGGGTAAGATTTATGAACAAATCCATCAAGGTGATAGCCTCGGCATTGTGTGTGGCGTTATCACTCACCGGTTGTGCGAGTTCAACTGCTCCGGCGGATGATCCCATTGCCGCCATGGCCAAGGTCAACAACTACCAGGGCATGATCGCGTATTACAAAGCGGCGTTGCAACAACAGCCGGATGACCCTGAGCTGTTGCAAAAATTGGCACAGGTGTATTACCACGCGGGTGATATAGAATCTGCCGCTTTTTATGTGGAACACTTGCAGTCACAAGTGGCGCCGACGCCTGCGTTGTCGGTATTAGCCGGCAATATTGACGATGCACGGGGTAACTTAACCGGCGCCTTATCTGCTTATGAGCAGGCCGCGACCTTGGGGGACACCTCCGCGACCCTGAACATGTCACAAGGGATCGTCTTGGGTAAGCTTGGGCGCTTTCAACAAGCTGAAGATCAGTTTAATCAGGCGCGCTTGAAAGGCTTTGATGATATCGCGATCAAAAACAACTTGGCGGTACTGTATCTCGCGCAAGGGCAGTTTCAGCACGTGGTGGACATGTTGATACCGGTTTACACTGGTGCGGATTTTAAGGCCAAAGACAATCAAACGTTAGCGGTGAACTTGGCGATTGCATTGATCAAACAAGGGGATGAGCAACAGGCCTATAACGTGTTGAAAGACATGTATACCGATGATCAACTGCGTGTGTTGTTCCAGCAAGTGAAAGCCATGACTGTGACGTCGGAACGCCCTGTTTTGCCGGATAGTCAGGGGGCACAACATGAAAGGCCGTAATGTCATATCGAGTTTTCGCCGCCAGGCTTTGCCTGTATCCCGACGTCAGCAGCGCGGTACCACATCGATTGAGTTTGCTTTAGGTGGCATTGTGCTGATGCTGGCAACTTTTGCCATTTTTGAAGTGTGTTACCACCTCTATGTGGTGAACGTGACTGAGTCAGCGTTGCGTGAAACCATTCGCGGTACCAAAATTTATCAGGGTCAACATTCTCACGCGAATTATCAGGCCAAGTTTGATGCCGTGCTGCGAAATGACGATGCTCTATGGCATTTTTTGGTGCGAGAGGATCAGTTTGAACTGAGTTCGACTTATTTTAGAACCTACCGTGATTTGGTCAATAATACCGGATTGAGCAGTGATGAAGTACCGGCCAATTATGTGCTGGCGGAAGTCACCCTGACTTACCATTACACCCCCATGATGGATCTGTTTACGCTCGGCAAGCGCGATGTTAGCCGCACGATGTTACTTAACCTTGAGCATGAAGGGTGGGATGATGAGAAGTAATCGATCACGTCCATTTCGTCTATCTCGTCAACGGGGCGCTTTCGCTATTGAGTTGGTGTTTGTTTTATTTGCCTTGTGCGCCATCTTCCTTTTCACCACCGATCTCACCCATAAGTTGCTGTTGCGCTCGCAGCTCGATCGCACCAGTTTTGCGTTGGTGAATATATTGAAAGAGCGCATTCGTTATTACTCGGTAGTAGAAGACGGTGAGCGGATAGCCCGTTACACGCTGAATCAGGCCGATAGCCGTGATATGCAGATTTTAGCGGCGCGTATGCTGAATGTGCCGCACGATGACGTGGCGATTAAGCTTGAAGCCTTGATCAACAATGTGCCACAACCAGCGTTTACCAGTGCGCAGTTTGATCAGTGGCATTGCCAACCGACCACGCCGATTTCACGCTTAACGGATTTGTCGCCTGTCGACGGGGGGAAAATCTTCCCGCTGTATCAGGTGACCTTGTGCAGTCAGGCTGAAAGCTGGTTTCTTCCCTTTTTAGGCGAGCGGGACGCATCGGCAACGATCACGTCCAGTTCTGTGATTGCGGGGCGCTAACATGAAACAACAAAGGATGTGCCGACGACGCACGGGGCCGCTACGCTTGCAGCGCCAACAAGGGGTCGCTGCCGTGTGGATGGCCTTGATGTTGGTGCCGATCATGGGCTTTACGTTTTGGGCCGTAGAAGGGACGCGTTATGTGCAGGCACACAGCCGTTTACAAGACGCGACGGAAGCGGCCTCGCTGGCAGTGACCATGTCCGATGATGAAGATCACGCCAAAGCCATGGCGGAAGATTATATTCGGGCGTATGTGCGAGATATTGATGGCATCTCGGTCACGGTGAAGCGTAAGCATGAAGAAGGTAACATTAACCACAATGTGGATGAGTACATCCAATACACGGTGGATGCGACGACCCGACATCGGTCTTGGTTCAGCAGTACGCTGATCCCGTCGTTTGCGCCTAAGCAATCGTTGGCCGGAGAGTCGGTTGCTAAGAAATACCCGGAATATTTGGGTGATCGCGATATCGATATTGTGTTTGTGTCGGATTTTTCTGGATCGATGAATAACCGTTGGCAAGGTCACTCACAGTTGTATTGGCTGAAAAGAGCCATCAACCAAATTACCGACAAAATTCTGGTGAAAGATGAAACCGATAATGTCATCAAAAATCGGGTGGCATTCGTGCCGTATAACTTGCGCGTGCAGGACAAAATTGACGGTTCACTGATCTGTAACAGTCAGTTGCGTTATAACACCTATAACAGTGGTTATTGGGATCCCGAATATGAAGCGGTGGACTGGACGTTTTGGGCGCAAGAATCAAGCAATGATGTGTATTATTGCAATCGGGACTCTCGCTATTGCCCTGGCAGAAACCGTGATGAAAGAGAGTATTATCAGAAGCAGGCGCGTCAGGTTTATAACGTAATTAATAGTAACCGTAACTGGCACTTGTTGGATATTCCTAACTATATCGATTACAGGAAGTCAGTCAGCGATTTATTTACCAATAAGATCACGACCCAGCATTTTCATTACAACAGCAGCCACAACCGTTTGTACTCGGAAGCCTCCATGTGTTCAACCGGTCGAGATGCATTTTGGACCATTGGGTTAACCAGTCATAAGTCGGCCTTGGACGCGGTCGGTCGCATGGACGCCACGGGGGGCACTGGGGCTTATCAAGGCATTTTGCGGGGCGCACAAGTCATGGCCGCGGGACGTCCGCATACCCGCGATAAAACCGTGATGGATGAGTACAACGAACGTCTGAAAATGATTTTGATTTTGAGTGACGGTCAGGAATCCCCCTATTCCAGCATTCTGCCCAACCTCGTGAATAACGGCATGTGTGACCGTATTCGGAGTCAGTTCAGTGACAGCGACATGCCGCTGTATATCGGGGTCGTGGGGATTAACTTCCGTGCCAGTGGGCAGAGTGGCTTTAAGCAGTGTGTGCTGAACCCGAAAGAAGACATTATTGACGTTAACAACGTGAATGACTTAATCGATAAAATTGAAGAGCTGATCAAAAAAGGCTCCCGCTCCAGTGGAGTGACAAAGCTATATGGCTAACAACATGGATAACTACGCAATGCGAAACAAAATTATGGGCGTCATGTTCTGTCTTCCATTTACGGCACTGGCCAATGATGCAGTTAATCAAGGTCTGACAGATTACTGTGATGCGGGGCCATATACCGTGGAACATACCGTGACCATTGGTGATGTCACGGCGTTGGGCAACCATCGCCAAGGGTGGATGCAGATCGCGCAAACCTCGCAAGATGCTGAACTCAAGGCGCAATTGCTGGCATTGGCCGAGCAGGTGGGCATCAGTGAGCAGTGCATTGCATTTTTGGATGGTAAGCAGTTGCTTACCACGGAGCCTGTACCAGAGGCGGAGCCAGAAAAAGCACCTGCACCAACACATACGTTACTTGCGCGCGTGTACTTTGATTTTGACCGTGCCACGTTAACGCCGATGTCAAAAGTGATCCTCAAGCGCATTGCACAGAAACTGGAAACCACAGGGCAGTTTGTGCGTTTGGAAGGCAACACGGATAACAAAGGCAGTGAGACGTACAACTATGCGTTGGGCTTGAAGCGCGCTAATCAAACCGGTGATTTCATGGCTGAACATGGCGTAAATAAAGCGCACATGATCAATACCAGCCAAGGCGAAGCTAAGCCTATCAGCAGCAATGCAACCGCCATTGGCCGCGATGAAAACCGCCGTGTAGATGTGTACCGCGCAACGCCTTAAAGGTTAATGTGTCTGGCTAAAAATAAAAAGGGAAGCGCTATTGCGCTTCCCTTTTTTTACGTCATATGTCGATGCGTTTTTCTATGCATCGGGTGGGTTTTTCTCTGTTTTGGCAAAGAGGCTTTTTTCGTTGCTTTCCCCTTTGTCCATCATGGCATTGTATTGCGCCACAGACGCTTCAAACTGCGCTTTCTCTTTGCTTGGTACCGAAGAAGCCATCGGAATTTTGGCTTTCAGCGGATTCACCGGCTTATTACGGATCAGGAACTCATAGTGAATATGGGGGCCTGTCACGCGGCCTGTTGCCCCAGCGAGCGCAATACGTTGCCCGCGAGTCACTTTCTGCCCCTTCTTCACCAGAATACGGCTGTTGTGCAGGTAACGGGTACGGTAGTTGGTACCGTGTTGGATCACGACATACTTCCCCGCATACGGGTGGCTGACCGTCTGTATCACCACACCGTCACCGGTGGCGAGCACAGGGGTGCCGGTTGGCGTGGCAAAGTCGACACCGTTATGCGGCGCGACACGGCCTGTCACAGGATGACGGCGCTTAGGGTTGAACTGAGAGCTGATACGGTACTTTTTCCCCGCTGCATATGGGTAGCGGAGGAACGCGCGTTGTAAGCTGTCGCCGTGGGCATCATAAAAGTTACCATCACTGTGCAAATACGCCGACGTGACCGTTCCACGGTTATGAATGCGAATAGCCCGGATTTCATGGGTGCCTGTTGGTTCATTTTCAACCGATTGGCGTGACACCACGATTTCAAAGTCATCTCCAGCGCGAATATCGCGGGTGAAGTTCAGCTTATCTTTTAGCAGGGTCGTGATTTCATAAATTTCGGTTGCGTTCAGGCCGGCTTTTTGCGCCGACACTGAGAAACTGCCGTGAATTTCACCCGTCGCGACCACATCGTTCCAGTCACCGGGAATGGAAATTTCTTGCACTTCAAAACCGGTCTCATCAGTACGCTGATACGCCACTTTTTGTGCGCGGTTAAACTGCAGTTCTAGCCGCTCTAGCTGATTGTTTTGATCATTGACCCAAAAGCGCAGACGGTTACCCGGCTGCAAGGTATCGATTTTCAAGTGGTTGAGATCCGCTTCCATCAGCTGTTGCATCGTGGAATAAGGCAGGTTTAAGCGGGCGAAAATTTGACTCAGTGAATCGCCTTTCTCAATGGTGTAAGCGTAACGAGGTGGATTAACGTCTGTAATATCCACCGCCTCTTTGGGCGTCCAAGGGGTCGAATTGATGATCAGCTTGATCGGGGTCGCTTGATGCGTCGATGTATTGTGGGTCAGAATGGCRGCCATTGTCAGTAACGACAAGCTCGCAAGCCCGATATATTTCGGCGACATCCATTTGCGTGAAACGGCCGATTTTGGAGTAAACATAAAAAGAACTCGTCGCTTTTAATTCTGTGTACTTTTAGCGGTAACCGGTGTGAACAATTTTGTTGGTTCATCCGATGCTTTTTAGGATGACGTATCAACGGCACCCCACATTTTTGTGATAATAGTTTGCCATAGGGAGACAATGGATGGCGTAAAAAGGTTCCCCAAAATGCCAAAAAACAGATTTATAAGGTTAAAACTGTCGCATTTGTGACTTAGGTATCATTTTACCTGCTTTTTTATTGTTCACAGCAGTAAAAGTGCCATAAAGCGAATTTCTGCCCGTGACGGGCTGCACGGCCAAGCGATCGTACTGACAGATACGTTATTTAACAGCCAGTTAGTCAGGCGCAAGCAACGGCGAAGTAGGACATGACGGAGCAGGGCATTACCGAACGGCAAGGTGATAAAAGCGAGTGATAAAAGGGGAGTAAAAGCGTACCAGAGGGGTAAGACGGTGCTTGTGAGAAAAGGGGGATGAGGCAGTGCTTCTGCGAGCGTGTTTCGGAGCGCATGCTTATGATACGCGGATGTAAGAAAGAAAAAGAGGGAAGGGGATGTGATGGCGCAGATAAAAAAATGGCAAGGCGTTAGCCTTGCCATTCTCATGGATCAGATGAAGCGAATTTTGACCGCTTGCAGTTTATTGCTTGAGTCATCCATGATGAACTCGACCAAACTACCCGATGATGGTTGACCTTGTGTCATGACGTTAGCGGCAGTAAAACTGATGTCGCCGCCAAGATCACACGTGATAAGGCCAGTGTTGTTCATTGGGTTAAAGCTGCGGATAATACCGGTTTCTGAATGCATGTTTTTTTCCTTTTGCACATACACACCATCGTAAAGAGAGCCATAATCTGTTGGCTGATATTTTCTCCACGGGGTTTGCGTATGTGGCTATCAAGTTGAGTACAAATACAATGTGCGGTTCAAAAGAACACGCGCTTGTCTTGCCCCCCATGCCCGTTAGTTATACACGGAACGAGGGTACTCATTGACCTTCCTATTGTGCGTCAGGAGCTCACCAACTCGCTAACTCATCACTGAAATCACTCGCAACTTAGCGAAAACAGTGGAAATCTTAATAGTGATAATCTTCTGGGAGGGTTACTTACTTTGGCGAGAAGTGAGGTCATTTCCTCGAAAATCATTATAGGTCTGAGTCACAGACCGCCAAACACTACCCTTAATTGAGAACGTTGTAAATACATTCTTTTGCAAAAAAGCGTGAAGAAGATCGTTTCAACAGATAAATTGGTCATTTAATGGAACCCTGACGAATAACTCACACGGCCTTGACGCAGCAAGAATCGATTACGGCATAAAATAAAACCATCAGATGAAAATGGTGAAGGAACCATAATGAAAAAAATCGTACTGATGTGTGCAACGGCGGTTTGGCTTTTGGCAGGGTGTGATCAACAACCTGCGTCTCCATCGGCCCCCGATTCTGCGCAAGCGCCACATACCGAGGCCACGCCAGCAAAGAATAATGGCATGTTGTCACAGTTGGATGAGAACGCCGACGATCAGGGCAATACAGTTCAGGCCAATACTGAACAAGATCAGGTCGTCGCCGATCCGGATCATACCAGTCGCAACGCCTTAGATTGGAATGGCACCTATACCGGGATTTTACCGTGTGCCAGTTGTGAAGGGATTAAAACTGAAGTCGTGTTACACAAAAACGGCACCTACACCCTGACGGAGCTTTACTTGGGTGAAGCGGGCGATGCATTTGAATATGAAGGCACGTTCAACTGGAACACTGCGGGCAATACCATTGCGTTACCCGCGGTAGGTAGTGCTGGGGCGAAATTCTTTGTGGGTGAAAGTCAGCTATTCCGCTTAGATCAAGACGGTAACCGTGTTACGGGTGAGTTGGCTGAGCATTACATCTTGAAAAAACAATAATACCCACCGTCGTTAATAACGGGTCGTACTCGCTGAGTAAGTGCGTTTTGCTGCGATATCAATGCGGCAGTGATGCGATAAAACGGCGATAAAAAACGAAACGGGGCTGTCTTATCGACAGCCCCGTTTTTAATGTTGGGTTGTGAATCCATCACCCAGAAACATTAACGCTGTAACACCACATCCGATTGCGGAATACAGCAACAAGCTAAGACTTTCCCGGCTTCGCGATCATCTGGACGTAACGCGGGCATATCAGGCTGGTCAACCGTACCAGCTGTCAGTGTGATTTTGCATGCGCCACATAACCCCGCACGGCAACGGTGAGCCAGTGTAAAGCCAGCCGCTTCCGCCTGTTCAAGCAACGAAGATTGGTTATCCCCCGTAAACTGCTCACCATCGATACGGATAATCACTGGCGTGGCTGGGCGGCTCGTTTCTTGAGGGATAGCTTTTTGAGGGCTCGTTTCTTGATGGGTCGCTTCTTGTGCCGCTTCCCGTGCCGCTTCCCGTGTCGCCGCTTCTGTTTTCATGGCGCGATCAGGGTAGTGAGCAGGCGTTTGGATTTCGAGCACTTCCACCGTATCACCCGCGCGGATCATCCCCTCATTTAATGCCACCAAGTTTTGGCCAAAAAACACATTGCCATTGGCATCAGCGCGGAATGTTGTCAGGGTTTGCAGCGGCTCTTTGTGTGGATTGAATGTGCCGGTTTTTGGGTCAACCGTGGTTAAGACACAGCGGGCGCAAGGTTTTACAATCTCAAACGTCACTTCGCCAATGCGGATCCGTTTCCAGCCGTCTTCAGCAAATGCCTCAGTACCGGTCACCACCAAGTTGGTACGAAATTGCGCCATGGTATGTTGCTGCGGGCTGCGCGCATTTAATGCCTCAAGCGAGGCCTCGCTGATCACCAATAACGGATAACCATCGGCAAAACTCACATTTTGCTGAATTTTCGGGCGCACACGTTGCGATTGCTCGCCCGTAAACAGCAACTGCACCGTTTCATTCAGTATTGTGCTGAACCAGTGGTTAGCAGCCTCGGTGGTTTGCAGGGCGGAAAAGGTGTCGTTCCAGACGGTGGCATTGGCCGGTTGTAGGGAAAAATCGGCATAGCGCAGGATAAGCGGCGCACAGTCTGGGTGGGTCAGAACTAATCCATGGGGGTGTAACGCGGCCGCCACCTTGACCAATTGCGGATACTGACGGGCAGTGATCATTCTGCCGTTAAGGTTGGCGACCATAAAGCGGCGATCAAAACAGATCCCTTGCTTTTCAACCCAGGCTTGCGACTGGCTTAAACCGGCGATGGATTTGATTGGGAATACATTGATCTGACTGAGCTGGGCTGGAGGTGTAGCGTGACTCACAAGATTCTTCCTTTCTTATTATGTGATGACACGCAGCATAACAAAAAAGGTGCCCAAGGCACCTTTTTATCACACGCTGTGGGTCACAGTGGTGGCATCACATTTACTTGCTCAAGGCTTGGTTGAGCCACTGATCAAATTGGCTTTTTGGTAAGGCGCCATTAATGGTGTCGGCCAGTTGGCCATTTTTGAACACCATAATGGTAGGAATGCTACGGATGCGGTACTGTGCCGCCAACGCCTGTTGGGCTTCGGTGTCAATTTTCACGAAGCGCACATCGCTGTTTCGCTCTTTTGCGACATCCTCAAACACAGGGGCAAAACCGACGCATGGATTACACCATGGGGCCCAGAAGTCGACAACCACCGGCTTGTCGCCCTGCAATAAGGTGAGAAAATTCTCTGTTGTGCCTTCGACAGGCATACCGTCTAGCAGACGATCTTTACATACACCACAGGTCGCAATCTCGTTTACGCGCTCGGTCGGAATACGGTTCATCGACTTGCAGTGTGGGCAACGGGTAGTCATTGTGGTCATAGTAGCGTTCCATTTCAGTGTTATTACGCACTACTGTAACGACTACCCGATGAATAAAAAAGTCGGAAATATAGATTGTATTGATAGAGATAATCTATCGTTCAACCACTCCTCTGTAAGATAACGCCACTCAGCCACAATCAGTGGATAAGCCCAAGTTCTTTCGCTTCTTCAATGGTCAGGCCGCTGGCTCTGATATCACGAAGCATTTCAATACGGCGGCGGGCTTCAGCCTGCTGGCGCTTGTACTGAGAGATATTGGATGCTGTTTCATCTTTGAAGTCCCATTTTGAGGACACATCTGCAATCTCGTTATGGTCGATAGAGTTGATAGACACAATTACCTCCTAAAGAAACCTTGCATCGAATTCCATCTATGTGTACCAAACGAAATTCACCGCGTTAAGGTGATAAACTCCACTTTGTGACTTGTCGCAAAATAGTGCAATTTCGATGAAATGTTGCTTTGCGCGGGCCACAAACAGGAGTAGTGTTGATGGTTCCCCGCTCTAATAAATACGCCCTTTGTTGGCGATATTTTGCTCAACGAAACATTCCCATTTTTTCTCGCGTATCGTCATTCTTTCTTAATGTGATAATAAGTTTACAAACAGTTACTTATAGAACGATTTGTCACAGAACGGTGCGTGTTGAGCGGATAATGTACAAACGCATTCAGTGCGTAAAAAAAAGCATTTACAGCCCTGCGGATCTCTCGTATTATCGCCGCACTCAGGAGAGATGGCTGAGTGGTTTAAAGCACCGGTCTTGAAAACCGGCGTGGGTTTATAGCCCACCTAGGGTTCAAATCCCTATCTCTCCGCCACATTCTAGACGTTGGGTTGTAAAAACCGAGTGTCGTACAGAATTGGAGCGGTAGTTCAGTTGGTTAGAATACCGGCCTGTCACGCCGGGGGTCGCGGGTTCGAGTCCCGTCCGCTCCGCCAACACAACGAAGCCTCGTCAGAAATGACGGGGCTTTTTTGCATGTGTTGAATTTGAGTAGCCGGATGCGAAAACATCGGGCTTTTTGCGTTTTAATATCCCCGTCAAAACAATATAGCGATGTGTGTACATCGGCATAATGATTTCCCTCAAAAAACAATAACCGACAGTGCATGTAATGAGACCCTGAAGCGCGTTAATCCAGATGAGTAATACGTAAGCTATTGATCTAATTTTATTTCTCTGTTCATGTATAAGGTGTCGTTAAATCCGCGATCTTACTTTGTGCCCGGAAAAATAAGGGTTCACGATGATATGCACCAATGTTAAAGTACTGACTTTAAAGGATTGGCCTGAGAATTCGTACGGCGAATAGGGGAGTTGTCGTCGTGCTTTATACGCTGCTACGTGCTAGGAGGACAAATTGAGTAAGTTGGAAATAGTTGATCCTGAAACCGGTTTGACAAAGGAGATTCCAGTTTCTGAGTTTGTTATGCATAATTATAAAGAAGCTCTTATTCACGGTCGTGAAAAAGAAATTAATATTACATCTATTATCCGCGAGATTCACTTAAAAAGTAGGTTAAAGAAAACGGCATTTGTGACGTTGCGAGTTGATGGAAAGGAGGCTGATATTGAAATTCCAGCTTTAGCGCTTTCGACTTTGTCTATGTACTCTCAGAGTGAAATTGATGATTTAGTTACAGACTCATTTTTATCGAGTGACYTCGAAAAAACCTACAGTACGGCTATGCCAGGGGATTTACAACCATCAACGTCAAAACAACGAACTCTTGCGCTAAAGATCGCTGAATTATTAGATATCGATTTAAGTTATGAGATTCTTGCTTCTAAAAGAAAATTGGGGGCTTTTATCAGTGATAATCAACAAATATTTGATCGTTATGAAAGGGAT
This sequence comes from Photobacterium japonica, assembly GCF_050337005.1. Classification (NCBI taxonomy): domain Bacteria; kingdom Pseudomonadati; phylum Pseudomonadota; class Gammaproteobacteria; order Vibrionales; family Vibrionaceae; genus Photobacterium; species Photobacterium japonica. Next base: position 54,914 of record NZ_JAKJSN010000017.1, read on the forward strand.
GTTGAAGGTGTTGATTTTATATCAGCAAGGCTTGAAGATGCTCTAATGAAGTATTTCTCAAATGATAAGTGTTGGCATGAGTTATTCAATAGTGCTTTTGAACTTTATTTACAAGTGCCGCAACGAGCTCGTGAAGTCATTCGAAGAAATGTAGAAGGTGGTATTTCTGATAGCTATTGGAATGAAGCTCGTGATTTACCTGAAGGCGATGTTGTTTCTGAAATCATATCTGAAATATCATTCAAACTAGCAGCGATGGGTACACATGCAGAGAAGTTTGAAAATCTCCACATAGGCCAACAATAGTCGCAGGTAACAGATAAGAATATGTGTTGCGCAGCCAATACCTGTCCGAAGTGTGTGCGTCGAGTATGTGTAGTGGTAGCGTATGAAGAAAGCAAGAAGAGGCGCAAAGCTTGAACGTCAGAAAAAATACAAAATGGTATTTATGAATGGCAAACAGGTAAGAGTAAAGCGTCAAGAATGGATAGACGGAATACCGGTCGATGAATTTATAAATCAAAATGCTGGTGCCATTTGGCTTCATGAAAATGAAATGTGGGAACACATTGATGAATCACCAGACAGAGAAAGGAATGATGAATAGTCATGAGGCTGAATCACTATCTGCAGAAAATTGAACAGGGGGAGTCAATAAACCTGAGCCGTTTCATTGACTGCCTGCCGTTTTCAGACCCCCTTGAGTGGCGAAAAATCTATCAGGCAGTGCGTGTCCGTGGTGGATATCAATTGACGATTATTGATGCCGACCGTCATCAGGCACTGTATACGCCGATAGTCGAAGACAGAGTGAGTGCAGCTAAGCAGGGGCGCTCACATGATGTCGCCACTGGCTTTGCCCATATTTTGCTGCTAAATCAACACTGTCAGATGGGTATCCCGTTTGTGGTGGTGTCTGAAGCGGGGGGATTTAAAACTGTAGAGAAACGGGTCGGTAAGCAGGCTGTGATCATCGAAAATCTTGAAAACTTTTATCGCTATAAGGCCTTTTTATCGGCGATAGAGCATGAGAGTCTCATTGACAGTTGTGATATTTTGCTGGGGTCTGGCAATCAAATTTGTGATCGGCTCAATCTTCCCTTTCTTGCGGGCTATGAGATTATCTACTGCGCGCAAGATCTCGATTTAGGCGGGCTGACTATTTATCAGACGCTTAAAAAATCCCTGCCACAATGCCAATGGTTAGCGCCGCCAGAGTGGGAGCAGCATCGAGATAAATTTAGGCTGGTACCCAAAGATGCCACGCAATTAGCCAAGGCCATTCAACTGGCGAGGGTGTTGGCACTCACACAGGAAGCGGATTTGATGAATCAAACCCGCGCTTTTTTAGAGCAGGAAGCTTTTCTGCCAGTATTATAATGGAATGAAACCATGCCAAATGACGCTATCGATAACCTGCTGATCAGTATTTCACGTCTGGTTGCCGTAGACTCGGCCGGTGTTGCTATCGCTGAAATTGACCTTCGTGAGGGCGGGATATTAATTGGTGGGGGGAATATCGGAAAAACCTCGTTGCTTAATGCCATTCGGCTATTTTTGCTGCCGGAAGAGAATTTCAAAAATTCAGCAAAGAAATTTGGTTTTTCAGATAAAGAAGGCAAGTTCTTTTCCGATGATGAAAGCTTTGAACACTATTTTCCCAGCGCCAGCAGTTTTTTGATCCTTGAGTGTGATAACTACCTTGGCGGGCGCTTGCCGCATTGTCAGATCCTTTATCGTGGCAGTGCTGATAAGTTGGATTATCGTCGGATGTTCACCTCCCTGCGCTATGAGCAGATCCGCCATCACTTCTGGGATGCAAATGCTGGCGAAGACGGTGTCGGTGGTCGAGCAGAAGGCCTTAGCCCCACCAAAGTACAAGCTTTCTTAAAGCGCGAAGATAAGTACTTTAAGACGTTAGTGCGCTCTGCAGCGATCAAAGAGCTGATTTACGCCAATCAACTGCTTGATATTGATGCGATGCGCTTTTGTCTGTTCCCGCTTAACGCGACAGATGATGCCAATGTTGATGCTTTCCGCGCACTGGTTCGTTTGTTGTTTGATATGAAAACGGGATCGGACACTGTACGTTTAGCAGTGGCGAATATTATCGAATCTCAGAAAAAAGAGCGCAAAGATGCGCTTAATTTCGATATTGATGCCTTTATTGAACACAATGATGCGCTCGCCCGTCGGGAGCGTTTGTTGAAAAAGATTGACAGTCTGCGCCCGGAATTTGAAGCGTTGGCAGCCAGCCATCAGGCATTGATGCGAAATAAAAATGCCGAAGAGGCGTTGAWGCAGTTCGCGATGATGACGCAAAGTCGGATCGAGAAGGAAACCACAGACGTAGGGCTGGAGGAAAGCCAGCTCAAGCTGAAGGATAATCGGATCCAGTCTTTGCGCCGTGAGTGTCGAGAAACAGAAAAAGAGCAGGACCGCCTAGAAGGGCAGCGCAAAACGTTGCGTCGGCAGCAAAAGCATCTTGATGAGGTGGTACAGAAAACGCAGCTTTTAGTGAGTCAGTATGATGAAGCCGATACCCTGGAGATCATCATTGATGGCCACCGCGAGCATTTGGCGGAAAAAGAGCGGGAGCTGGCACTTAAACAGGATGCGGTAAAGCGCCAAGAAGAGTTACAAGCGCTCAATCAGGCGATCAGTCACAGCGATACGCTGGTGCAGCGTTATCAGGCGTCGGTGGATAATCAGGAATATAAGCTGTTTAATCAGTTATCTGAGCCGGTCTGGCTAAAATTGGCGGCGTTAAATGCAGAAGTGGGGGAGGCCAACCCAGGACGCGCGCTGACATCCACGGAATCGCAGGCGATTAAAGCGTTTGCCGATCTGATGCTGCCTGATGCGCAGGGTTATGACTTGCTGGGCGCAAAACTGGATGCGGTATCGGCAGATAAGCGTGAGTCAGATCAAATCAAGCTGAATAACGCGCGTGACGAGCTAGAAAGCAAGCGTCAACGTGCGGCCGAAATCAGTGCGATGGACAAAGAAAGCCGTTTTGAACAGGTGAAAACCCTCACGACACTGAAAACCGAAATTACCCGTACACAAGCAGAAATTGAGTTACTGCTGGCTTGCAACAGCAATACACAGCAGCTGCAAACCCTGAACGAAGAGCTGGAAGGGGTAAAAAACCAGCAGCAGGTATTAGTGCGACAGCTTGACAGTCAACAGGTGGTGTTGGGGCAAGAACAGCAAGCGCACAGTACGCAAGCGGTGAAAGTGAAACAGCTTAAGTCTGCCCTTGAGAAGCTGAGAAAGTACCAAACATCCGTCAAAGCGCAGCTTGAAGCCCATAATTTGCCGACCCATAATTTTCCCGTGATGCCAGACCAATTACTGGCGCTGACGGAAGACAATTTGCAGGCGCGGATCGATAATCTGCAAAGCAAGCGGGGAGCGCGAGCTGAGATAGTCGATCGTATTCAGGGCTTTGTGCGCCAGCAGGTGCTGGAAAATGATGACCAGTTGATGCGCCCGTTTGTTGACGATGAACTGCTGGCACACGCGTTTGAGCAGCTCCAGTCTCGCTATCAGGGGTTGGAGGAAGAGTTTGATATTCTGCGCAAACACTTCGTTGAGCATAAGCACTCCATTCACAGCATCATTAATGAACTGAAAAATAACCGCGAGATGGTGCGCCAGTTTGAGCTGAGTATTAACCGTGCATTCGCCGGTGTGGCAATCAATGATCTAACGCAGGTAGAAGCGACGATTAAAGTGGAAGCGCGGTTCAGTGATTTGGTCGGAGAGATCGAACATTTGGATACCCATTCTGATCAAAAAGCCTCAGAGCAGTTTATTGAGCGCCTGAAAGCCTTTAGCCAAAAATTCTTCCCTGATGGGAAAACGGCCATGCTAACCATGGAGCAAATCGTAGCAGGTATCGCCTATCGGGTGAAAAAGCAGGGCCAGACGGGGTGGGAGAGTAAATCGCAATCTACCTCAACCATCATGTTGATTAACCTCAAGCTGGTGGAAATTTTGCTTAGTCGTCTGAGAAACAAAGCATGTACGACGCACTTTCCGTTGATTATCGATGAGGGGGCGTCTGTCGATAGCTCTCAGTTTGACTGGTTACTGCCGAATTTAAAGCAGGCGGGTTTCAGGGTGTTGAGTGCATCCACGAATTCGGCATCAAGCGAAATTATTTTTAAATTTGGTCAGCATTTCCGCCTGGATGCGATGCGTACTGCCACGCCGTATCACCCAGCTCGGACGATTGCCTTTACCGGTATGCCAGACAGCTTTGTCACCATGGGCAGCGTACTGGACAGAGAGCAACTGGATATGTTTGGAGAGGCCGATGAGTGATCAACGCCTACTGACAATCCCGACGTTTACTATCATGCTGGAGCATCACACCATTATGCGGGATGTGATCCGCGATATGGATGAGGTGGGTGAGCCTTATGTGCATGAAGCCAAATTTATTGCTCAACTACACCGTTATATGCAGAGCTTGAGTCGGGATAAGCAAAAACAACTACGCACGGCGTTCTCAACCGATAACTTACTGGCTGCACATATTTTGGTGGATAAAGATGAATTCGGTGGAGAAAGCCGACTTATCTTTGACCGTTCGGTGATTGGCGTGTTTAGGCTGTTTGATCGCAGCCTATTTCAGGATTTGACGGATGTTGCGTTGAAAACACAGCTCGGCAGCATACGTCTGTTGCTTGAACAACTCGAATCGGACGCGTTGTTGTTTAGTGATACAGATCTGGATTACAAAGAGCTGATGGATGAGTTATTCCACCGTCTGAGTGAGTTACTTAACAGTATTCGACTGAATCTGATCAAAATGCAGACGATTAACCAGGAACTGAGTGAAGCCAGCGAAATGGCGGCGAAGGCGGGAAATCCTCAGGTGTTTTCTTTGTTGCAGCGGGAGTCTATCGGCAAAATTTCTCACTTGCTGTCACGACACATTTTGCCTACACGACAGTTTCTTGATGAAAAGAGCCGTTTGAAAGACAGGCTTAATTTGTTCGAGTGTCTGCAAAAGTTGCGTCGTCAGTTTGAATTGCATCAGGATCATCCGCGGGAAATGGCCATGCTGAGGTATGAGATCAGTTTTAACAGTTTTCATACCCAAATCAGTAAAGTGTCGCATTCGGTCGATCAGTTTCTGGCTCGCTCAAAAAAGCGTTTGCAGCAATTTAATGCGATTGAAGCGGCATTTGGCGAGTTGACGGAAGCGTTAGATGCCACTCGACACAATCTTAAACGTAGCTGGATTGACGGCGAATTTGCGCGCAATAACGGCGCATTCATGGGGTTGATGCAGCAGGCAAGGCCAAAGGTACTGCGTATCAGCAGTTCAGAAGCTTATCTCAATAATGTGGTGAGTGACATAGAGGCGAGAGTGGCGGACCAGAGCTTGCTGAAACAACATTGCTATGTGGATCTGACGAGTTCCAAAGATGACTCGATGGCGCGAAGATTAGCGCGTGCCGAGCAAATTTATGAATTGGTCAAACAAATGAAAATGGCGGAATATCAGGATCTGACGTTAGCCCTGCATCGCCGGTTGAAAATACACCTTCCGGGATACCATTTTGTGGATTTGCTGGAAGGGCTCAATTTTGCGCAGCGTAATGACGAAATGCTGGGCGGCTATGCGGTGAAAGTCACCAATTTTCGCAATCGCCTAGCACAAGATGACACCATTTATTTATATCGTAAGATCAGAACGGAGAGCGTGGAGTAATGACAACAGCTTTTTCACACATCAATATCGCGAAAAGCCAGCAGATATACGCTACCTTCGTCAATGGTAAGGTGATCACCAAGCAGGTATACGATATTTACCAGCACACGTTTATTGATAGCCCCCTTTATACCGAATTGTTTAACCACTTGGATCACTTTACTCAGCTTTACCTGCATATCGGCTATAACCTCAATTTCAACGCTGACGGTGAGTTTTTCTATATTAGCCGCAGCGAAGCGGAAGAGGATGCAGATACCAATGCGACCAAGATCCAAGCGATGCTATTGATTATTGCACGTTATTGGGTCGATAAAGGGTTTGATCTGGATGACTTGGCGACGCCTGTTATTGGTTTAGGGAGATCGGCACTTGAGGAGATTGAAGAACAAGCGATTTACAATGATATTCGTCAGGCGCTGGGCATTGAAACCTGGGATAAAGCCATGAATTATCTGGCTGATCGTAACTTTCTTTATCTTTGTGGTGATAAGCATTATGTGTTGAGTTCTGCAGGGATGTACTTTTTGAATCGTCATGTAACGAAGTATTCAGAAGAACAATAATCCGTGTTGATGACGTTGGCCACTACACCTTGTTGTGCATCCATGTGGATGCACAATGTTGCCATTCGCAATGGCTCACCAGATAAACAATCTCGGAAATAAAGGTCGTTTGTCCTAAATTTACGGTATTATGCACAATTGACCAAATTGTAGTTATCCATGAACATACCCACTAAAGATCCTCTCGCCTTAAATGTATCGTGCTCAAACTGTCAAGCATGCTGCTGCCGTCTTGAAGTTATGATTATTTCCGATACGGGTGTACCCGAAGAATTTATTGAACGTGACCAGTATGGGGGAGAGACCATGATGCGACTCGATGATGGTTGGTGCGCGGCTTTAGATAGAGACAATTTAATGTGCACCATTTATGAAAATCGCCCTTGGATATGTCGCGAGTTCGAGATGGGCTCTCATGAATGCGTTGATGAACGCGATAAGTTTCTATAAAGCAATACGTTAAGTTTTTAGACGGTTCGCGGGTTGTTAGCCATAAAAAATAATGATGACGTTGTTTGTTATGGCTAACACTCAATCCTAAGTGTTGCCCCCCCCTGTGCCATTTTTCTGCCAACCTATTATTCTTTCACGGTTTGCTTTTCATCTCTCTCGGTCGGCTGACGTTCACGCTGGTCATGTCATGCTGAAAGCAGGGGCTACCACAAGCTTCTATCTTAGTGATAGCGGGTGGTAGGTTTGCAAACGTTACAAGAACCTTAGATCGCCCCCTGACTTTTACGCTGTAAAGACGGTTTTGCGGGGCTATGCATTGCTTGTCGCATCTTCGCCATGGATACTGAAACGCAATAATAATAAACAGCTACTCTCCATAAGAGAGTGGCCGTCATATTAGCGGTCAAATAATCGAAGTGGGTAAAGTAAAGCTTTCGATGAATGTAGCCGGAGGGTATGTGAAGGTTGTGAAATAAGAATACATTTTTGTGGTAGATATACTGGAAATACTGTTGAAGAGTGCATATCAATCACGGGCAGTTGACGCGAAATAGTCCGTGCAACGGCGGTAAGCATTAAATGGCAATCAAGTGTTACGCGAATTTAAGCTTTATCATAAATTCTAGCCCAGAGAGAAATGAGTTATATGAGAGATATGTTTGTTGCTGTCGTTGTTATGCTGACGAGTCTGGTGAGTTTTTTTGGCTGGTTTGCCATGATGTTTGCTTCTTTACCTGGATCAGAAGTGAGTTATGCTATTTCAATGCGTATTATTAGAGGACTGTTTTATATCTATCCAATAATAGGGGGGGTATCGATTTACTTTCTATATAGGCAACTCAGCGTGAGTTATTATGCGTTACTTTGGTGTTTCGTCCCATTGATTCCAATTGTATTGGTTTGGTTCATCTTTCACTTTCAGAGTGTCGATTCTGCTGTGTAATTATCGACAAAAAGAGGGGGGGACCACCTGCGTTGCTGGCTTCAAGTGCACCCGATCTAGCGAAGGGGCATGTCATTCACGATGGGCAAGGATGGCAGTATGAAAATGTTAGTCGTTACAAATACGGTGGTGACAGTACTGGTCGGGTGGGCGATAGCATGGTTGGTTTCTCGAGGGGATTTCCTCGCGACAGCATCTCACTATCCCGTTGATTTTATCTATATGGTGCTGGGCGTCGTTTTAGCTTTTTTTGTGTCGAACTTTTCAGTGAACGCTATTCAGCGAGGATCCTGGAAAATATCAGCCTTCATTTACATTATTTACTATTATGGTGCTTTTGGCCTATTTGCAGACGGACATCTTGCCGATTGGAGCCATAGCGATGGTTTCATTGATAAGTTACTGATGTCAGGTCTTTATATCGTCATATCGCTATTTTCAGTTGTAGTCCCTCTTATATTGATAGGCATTTCAATTGTACAGGCGTACTTACTTTCTATTTCTGTTGAGAATAGACAAATATAACGAATGCTCAAAGCGCAAACCTGTATGGATGTGATGAGTGTGTTCGCTTTACTCGTATCCATAAACGTTGCAGCATTCTTCGATCACCCCCTGAGTTTTATTATCAGATACGTTGAATTGAAGAGACACCATTGCAGCCAAGTATGCCGCTATGGATACTGAATGAAAATGAAGGAAGTATGGTTGTTGAAGCCGTTGACGCAACATAAGGGAATGAGCATGAAAAAGTCTGTATTGGTATTGTTGTTAGCCTGCGGTCTGATGGGGGCGCTACCTGTGACAGCAGCGGGTCCGGCATCACTGCATCTGGGATCTTGTGTGAATGACAATATGACCGGAAAAGAGCGCAAGGCACTGGCGAAATGGGTGTTCTTTGGGATGTCTGTGCACCCAGAAATGTCGCCGTATGCGAATGTGGCCAAAGTAGAGATCAAGAAATCCAATCAATATGTCGCCAAGTTAATTACGCGTTTGTTGACCCAAGATTGTGTGAATGAAACCAAAGTGGCGATCAAAACCGAAGGCTCACTTGCCATACAAGCGGCTTTTGAGATGGTAGGTCGTACCGCCATGCAAGAACTCGTTAATAACCCTGATGTGGCGAAGTCGATGAGCAGTTTTGAACAGTATCTCAATCCGGCAGATTTCGCCAAATTGGGCGAGGAATAATTTGAGATGGGGTAAGGTGTGTTGCACTTATTATTTGAATTTAAGTTTTGTTCAGTATGAGTGTCACGTTGAACATTGAGAGACGCGACAAATGCAGTGATGCGTGAATGTCTCTCTCTATCCAAGTCATGGATAGAGACAAAGGGAGTGAGGAGTATGAAGCGAGAGCTTAAAAATGGCTTTTATCTTTCTGTCAGTATTGGTGTAGGCACTGCTATATATCAATATTTGTTTCTAACAGCAGAGCATTTTGATGTGCATAGGCCGCTATTCATCAGTATATTTTCATTTTTGTTGATTAGCCTAGTGACCGTGATAAAAAAGTGTATCAATCGTTAATCGATGCTTTATGTCGGAGTTATGCTGAAATAAGTAAATATTACAGTCAGAATGTCGAGTGATATTTTGCTTTTTTTACGCATGTATTGTCATTGTTATTTTGCTTGTGAATACTGTGTCATACAGTGATTGAAGGTAATATTAAGGATGAAGTCGATGACATCAGCAAGGCATAAAGGTAGATTATTGATCGCCGCGGGGCTCTTTTTATCAATGCCACTCATGAGTGTTGCATCAGAGGTTATATTGACATCCATGCCTATTCGTTATGGTATTGAAAGCCAAATATCATTAACGTGGCCACTTGAAAACAAAAATAAGATATATTCTAGTAAGCACTTCATGAATGACAATAATCTCGCTGAAGAGGCAGGGGTTTACCTGCCGCAATATTTTCTTGATTCGGCAGTGAGTGATTATGATGCGAAGAAGAAAAAGTTCTTTATGCTGTTTTATAATATGGCAGAGGCGCCGGGGTGTGATAGAGAGTATCTGATACAACGCGTTAAGCTGACGAAAACTGATTTTGACATTAATGGTAAGGTACTCAAGAAAGACAAAAAGTACTTGGTTGAAATCATGAAAACCCTTGATGGAAAAATGAAAAGAGCAGATCGTCATATCAAGAAGTACAGCCTGAACCGTGCCTATACTCGCCATTTGTCCGCTCAGCTCGAAATCGGGTGCGGGAAGATTAAAGACCTGACGCCAGCGAAGGCATGGCCATTTTCACGATCGAAGTTATATAAATTGGCGCAAAACTATTCATCAGAGCCGGGGTTATATCACCAGGTTAACTTTGAGTTTTCCAGAGCGTACTCATACAGCTTTATGTTTTCAAAAGATGGCAATCATTCGGTGACGTGGCCGGATTTTATGCTGAAGTAAATCTATCGGGCGTGATGAAATAGCGGGAACAGGAAGAGTGGGAACAAACGATGAACATAGGGCCTAATCAGGCTAGGCCCTTTTCATTCTGATGCGCAATGGCAATGAAGCGAATTAGTTGTAAAACGCTTCAACAGTGCCTTTTAGCGTGATCAGAAGCGGCTGGCCGCGACGGTCTAGTGCTTTTGGTGATGGCACTTTAACCCAACCTTCGCTGATGCAGTATTCTTCAACGTCGAAACGCTCTTTGCCGTTCAGACGGATACCGATGTTGTGCTCAAAACATGCTGCTACGTGGTGTGGGCTACGTGGGTTGCATGATAGGTGATCAGGTAGAGCAGGTTGTGAAGTAGTATCGTTCATGTTCTTGGCTTCTAGAAAATAAAAAGTGCGATATTGTAGTCAATATAGACCTCACGCTCAATAGATGCCGGAATAAATCCACTTTGCATGCATGGTCAATTAATTAACTGATTTAAAAGTAATTAAATTGGCCATTCATCGCACCACTCATCGTTCTATCAATGAGATAAATCTGTTTTTCTGAAATCGAGCGCTATTTTCTGTCCTTTTTGGATTCTCGCATCGGCTTTAGGGCGTTGGCGATTGCCAGTTGAACAATGGCAGAGGATACTGATAGGTAGCATATGTCATGCAAATAATAGGGAGATTATTGCGAATGGAGATGGGATTGCTCGGGGTGTTTATCACCGTTGCTATTGCACATTTTTTGGCGTTGTTAAGCCCAGGGCCGGACTTTGTCATTGTGGTCAAAAGTGCGGTGAGAAACAAAGGCAAAAATGCCTTGGGTGTGGCATTTGGGATCGCGGCAGCGAATGCCGTGTATATCACGTTATGTCTGGTGGGGGTCGGGTCAATCTTAGCGGCGTCGGTGCCCGTGATGATCGCGCTCAAGCTCATCGGTGGTCTGTTTTTGATTTACCTTGCAGTACAAGCGATACGGGCCAAAAAGAGTGCCTATAAGAATATTGAGATTGAGGCAGACAGTACGCCGCATCACACCTCGTTTTTCCGAGAATTTTTCATCGGCTTCATGTCTGGGATCTTAAACCCTAAAAACCTGCTGTTTTATTTAAGCTTATTCACCGTTGTGCTCAGCAGCGAGGTGGGGTTCTACTTTAAATTGGCGCTGGGTGTCTGGATGACCTTGGTGGTACTGATTTGGGACGCCGCCATCATTGCCTTACTATCAACGGAAAAAGTGCGGGGTCAGTTTACCCGTATCGCGTATTACATCGATAAGGTGACGGGGGCAATGTTAGGGCTGATTGGAGCCACTATTGTGAAATCGGCGGTGATACAGCAGTAATCCCCCCTCGGTATGCTTCAGACACGCATGTTTTAGGCACGCATGTTTTAGGCACGCATGTTTTAGGCACGCACGCTTTAGGACGCGAGGGACGTCAGCCTTATAAACCCTTGGATTAATAAGGGGACTGTCATTACACTGCAATGATGACTGATTGGAGTGAATGGAATCGATGTTAATCAATGCGGTGTATTTGCTGACGGGTGCCTTTGGCGGCACAATCATAGGGGCGTTAGGCAGTGGCAGTAGCCTTGTGATACTGCCGTTGTTAACGCTCACCTTTGCCCATATCTTCCCCGAGAGTTTGTCACTGAATATTGCGGTTGCGACGTGCATGGCGACGTTAGTGGTCGGGAGCTTTTCTGGGGCGGTCAGCTACGCCAAATCTGGCCTGTATGATAAGCAATTAGTGACCCTGTGTTTACCGGGTATCCTTATTGGCGCGCTGATTGCGCCACAATTATCGGCCTTGATTTCCCCTTCCTGGCTCCGTTTGTATATTGGCCTGCTGCTGTCAGGGATCGCCGTGTATAAACTGCTCCAAAGTGCCCGTCATCAGCCGGATACCGTGAAATCCGTTCAGCCAGTACTCTTGGTATTAGTCAGCATCGTCTGTGCCATTCTTAGCGGGTTGGCTGGGGTGGCGTTGGGGATTTTGATGATCCCATTCTTATCCCGCTATGCCTCGCATCAAATCACCTTAGGCACCAATTTGCTATTAGCGGTGCCGTATTCAATGGTCGGTACGGCAGGGTATATCATGACAGGTTGGCACTTGACGCCCGCCGTGGGCGAAACGCCTTTTTTGTTAGGTTATATCTATTTGCCTGCTTTTTTGGCTATTGCGCTTACCATTGGCCTGTTCCCGCCGCTGGGCTTAAAACTGGCCAAGAAAGTCGGCAATACCATCATGCAGCGTGTGTTTTATGGTTACTTATTGTTGGCCGGTATCTCGATGTTGCTGTAGTGCGTTGTCAGCGTGTATTGGTGATTTGAAATGCCTCGCGTTTCATTCTTCTCCATTGTTCGTCCTTCTGTTAACTGTGTAGTGTTTGGTGGTGGCGGCGTATTGTATCGCGTGCCAATTAGCCGAGAATGAAAATGAACATGCTACGTCTATGCTGGAAATCCCTGCTCATCAGTGTGCTGTTACTGTTAGTGCTGACATACATCGCCCTGTATGTGCGCGATCAGTTTGTGCGCCCGTTTTTGGGTGATGTGTTGGTGGTGATATGGCTCTATTACACCTTGAAATCGGTGCTGAATGTGTCGGTAAACCGGTTGGCGTTGGGGGTGTTGTTTATCGCGTATGCGGTGGAGATCGCCCAGTACCTCAATGTGATTGCATGGCTGGGTCTAGAGCACATTAAAGCGGTGCGTATCATTTTTGGTGCGACGTTTGATCCGCTCGATTTACTGGCATATACCCTTGGCGCCTTCGCGGTGATAGGGGGCAATGTCGCTTACGAAAAATTTCATAAGGGCAGATGAGGTTATACTGCTTTTTCAAACATATCATCTTGTATGAAAAGAGGTTTATTCGTGAAATATCTATCTGCATTTAGCCACTGGTGTCAACAGCCTGCGGGTTCAACCATGAAGGGGGTTATGGGTGTGGTGCTGGTGTGTGCCGTGTTTGTCTTGCTTCAGTCCTGAAGTGCCTTTGTTTTCATCGCGTGCCGAGACAGTGAGTGTGTGAATGAGTGAGATTGCTGCGTTTATGTTAGGTGAATGCCCTGATAAATGGGGGCGTTCTATTGAGCATCTTTTGGCGTTAGAACCGTTCTGGTTGGAGCATGATCATAAGTATATTCAGGTGTTGTTCCCGATTGACGAAGGCACGAAGTTTAATCGCCATGCGCCGTTAGTCACGCAGGCTGATCGTGAAATGTTTGCCAATGATGCCGCATTACGGGCGGTGCACCTGCAAGCGTTGGATTTGATGTTGGATTTCTGGGGGATGACGCGTGATAGGGAGACAATCTCAGCCGTGTTACCGCTGGCCCCTGCGACGCATGTGTGGCTGAAGGTACATGATCATAATCAGCTACGTTTAACGCGAGTGATCCGCAGCTTGGCGTTGCTGGGCAATCCAGTGATAGCGGCGAGCTTGAGTGAGTGTGTATTGGAGGCCGCCGCACAAGTGGGGTCGGTGTCAGAGAAAACCCGTTACCATTGGCAGCAAGCCTTGGTAATATGACCGTGCTGTTACGGATACTCTGAACAATAAAAAGGCCACACGGCAGGTGACGCTATATCACCGATGCCCGTGTGGCCTTATTGATTCTGGGGGGATGCTTTATGACAACGCCGCGATTTTCTTCGGTACGATCAAGCGCTTCCACGTCAGGTTAAGCAAAATGATCCCCGGTAGGCCGAAGCACACCAGTCCCATTGCGCCTGACTGGGCTTCCCCTTCCGCAAACGAGGCCCATGACCAGCCGATACAAATCCACAGGATGCCAAACGCCGATGCCAGCGCAAGGTTGGTGATCCAAGTCATCTGGTAGCGCTTGCTTAGGTGGACATAGCCCCATGCTGCGGCGGTGGTCATCATGCCCATCAAATACCACATCAATCCAATCATGTTATTTCTCCTTGTCCGACAGCCAGAATTTATCAACCGCTTTGTCGATTTCCATGTTGCCGTAGCCAAATAGAATGTCTGCTTCCGTCATCATTTTATGGACAAATCCCGTGGTGACGGTGTTAGAAGCATCAATTAGACGGTGGTGCCAGAAATCCGGTTTGTTCCACGGACAGGCTTTAATGCAGATCACGCAGCCAATGCCATTGTCACCCCAGTATTTGAAGCACTTTTTGGCATCGTTATAGAACTTACGCACGCCTTTTTGCCCATGCCAGGCAATGTCAATGCTCTCACTGCCTGGATAGGTTGGCGCCATTGAGGGCTTATCGTCCATGCTGATGGCATTCGACGGGCACTGCTCTGCACAGCGTTTGCAGTTTTCACAAAACTCCATGATGCCGAAAGATCGTGGCTTGTCGTATTCAACAAAGTCAAAATCGGTGTAGATCTTGGCGGTGCGCACACGACTGCCGAAGTTCGGCACAATTAACGTCCCGTTGCGTGCGCCTTCGCCGAGACCAGCGGCAATGCTGTAGGCCACGTTGTTGCCCAAGTCATTACCGGAGGCCACGGCTTGGTAACCCAAGCGACGAATGAAGTCGGCTAACTGACCGGCGACCAGCGACATTTCGGTGTATTCGTTGTTGACCGAGGCGGCGGAAACGGCAGATGGCGCAGTACGGATCGCTTCGTAGTCCATTTCAAAGGCCAGCACAATCACGGTTTTAGGCTTGAACGGGAAATCGTCTTCCCATGTGTAGGTGGTGCTGGTGACGGGATCAAAAATCGGTGAATAGTTCCAGCGCGGATCATTGTGGGTGATCCCGACGCGATCAGCGCCGAACATGCAGGCCGCGCGCTTAATGTGCTGGCTGGCTTCTTCTGGCGAGTCAAACTGCCATTGTTCAGTGGCAAGGTTGAGCTGCTCCCACGTGTGTTCACCGGTACGCGGGGCACCAAATTTACTGGTCGGGGCCAAGTAGCGATCCAGCGGGCCGACGGCCGCGTGACACAGTGCCCAGTCAATCTGGCGATAGCCCGGGGTGTCATTGTCCCATGCGGCGGGGTTAGGTTGCGCGTGAAGCTTGAGCGACTGCATGATGCTGGTGAAGGTAAAGCCGGGAATGCCTAACTCTGCCGCAAACGCGGTGTTGCGTTCGGGGAACTGGGCTTGCAACGCTTGCGAAATGGCATAGCTGAACACCGAGTTACGCTGATCAAACGGGATAAGTACGCTGTCGTCAATTTCCACGGGGAAACTGTCGTGTGGTACGCCGTTGACGCGGTAGGTAATGAAGGCGCTTGCGCCACCGGTGGCCGCCAATGCCGTAGCGGCGGCACCCCATTTGAACAGGTTACGGCGGTGGGGGTTTTCCAACGATGAGGTGTCCTTTTCAGGCGTTGGCGTCGGTTGCTTTTCCATGATCGTTCCAAGTCAATAACACTGGGAACGATAATAGGGAACCTCGATGGCGGGATGCAGATCAGCGTTGCTATGGCCCTATTCAAAATTCAAATAGATCGTATTTCTGCTCGGCGTATTGGGTCAGCATGTCGAGAAACACGCGAATTTTTTTCGGCATATGATGGCGTGAGTGGTACATCACATAATACGGCTGCTCGAACGAATACTTACCGTCAAACAAACATACCAACTTGCCTTCTCGCACCATGGCATTGGTGAGGAACTGCGGGGTATAGCAGATCCCATGGCCCTGAACGGCCAGTTGCATGGTCGAGCGGATAGATTCAGACATAAACGTGCCATCCACGTCGACGCAATGCACGTCATTACCTTCCACGTACAGCCAGCAGGACGGATCGGCCAAGCGGGTATCAAAGCGTAAGCAGTTGTAGTGAACCAACTCGCTGGGGTGCGTAGGCGTACCGTGTTTTTCCAGATAACTCGGTGCAGCATAGAAGCGGCGACTGAAGGTAAATAATCGGCGTGCCACCATACCGCTATTCTTGGGCATTTCGACATAAAAGAATAAATCTGCATCGCTGGTTTGTTCAATTTGGGTCGGAGAAAGGGTTTTGATATGAATGCGAATGTCCGGAAAGGTGCGCATGAAAATATCAAAGAACTCTTTAGACAGCACTTCACTGAAAAACGTCGGCATACACAGGTGAATATCGCCACTGGGGGCGGATTGAAAATCGCTCAGGTTATCCTGCGCAAGATGAAACTCTTCCACAATGGCTTTACTGTGGTGATAAAACTGACGCCCTTGCTGCGTTAAGAAAATCTGACGGCTGGTACGCTCAAATAACCGCGCTTGCAATTGATCTTCTAATTGTTTGATTTTACGGCTTACCGTGGACTGGGGCAGATCAAGTGTATTTGCCGCTTCGGTRAAACTCAGTTGATCGGCCACTTCAACAAATAACGCCAAATCATCAATTTTCATACACATTCCCTATTGTACGTGCTGGTGCGCGCCGATTATCGTCACCGCGTGGGTAAAAGCCATCTTGAGCGCTTCAAATATTGACGTGGCGCACTCTCTCCCCGTTGATCGCTTAACTCTTCATCAGATCGTCATGGGTATAGCAAAATTGCTATGCGGGCATGCAGTTTCAGGGATAAATAGCGGGAATAAAGCATGCCACAATCGAGCAATGTCTTTTTCGCTCAGTAACTTGGTGATGAACAGAAAAACTTCAGCGACAACACCGTCCGTTAAGTGGCAGCGAGCCATTGCCCCACTGGCGTTGCTTTCTTTATTGGTGGCCTGGTGGGTGGGGTACCAGCAGCAAGTGGGGATTAGCCATATTCTCAGGACTCATTTCTCACTCAGTACACTGACCCAAGAGGCCGGTCACGATCACCGTTTTCACGATGCCGCGCAAAACAGCCGTACGCCGTATTATGCCGCGAGCGCCAATGGCTATGGGGGCCCCTTAGTGATGGCGTTTGAGGTGGATGCGCAGCACCGAATTCGTCACGCCACCTTGGTCGATCATGTTGATACTGCCGGGTATGTGGTGAATGTGTTAAACCAACGCATGCTGGATCGCATTAACGGTAAGCCAATTACCAGTGCAATGATGATTGGCAATGACATCGATGGTGTCAGTGGTGCGACATTAACGGTGGCCGGTATGACAGAGGCGGTACGCAAGGCCGCCCATGAAGAAGCGATAGCTCGTGGCTTGACGCCTGACACCGTGAATGTACCGATACGCTTCCAGTTAACGGATGCATTGCTGACGATACTGGTATTGATGGTGTTGTTTGAACGCAAATTGCCTGCCGCTGTGCGTAAATATCACATTATGCTGGTGGGCGTGTTGTCGGTGGTGGTGATTGGTTTTTGGGCCAACATGGCCTTGTCGTTGGCGTCACTGTCGAGCTTATTGCTGGGTTACTGGCCCGATCCACGGCAGAACCCGTCACTGTATATTTTGTTATTGGCCATTGTGGTGGGCATGGTATGGCTAGGGAAAAACGTTTACTGCAGCCAGTTGTGTCCGTTCCACCATATTCAACGCTGGTTACATAAACTGGGTAAAAACAATGTGCCGTTACCGCGTTGGTTAACGCGTCATGCGGTCAATATTGTCAACGTGTTGCTGTGGGCGGCCCTGATGCTGATGTTTGTCTCACGCAATCCGGCGATTGCTTCTTATGAGCCGTTTTCTATGCTGTTCTCACTCGATGGGGTGGGCGTGCAGTGGTATATCTTGCCGCTGGCGTTAACCGGCAGCTTCTTTATCAAAGATTACTGGTGTCGCTTGCTGTGTCCGTTAGGGCGAGCACTGAACGTGGCGGTAGAGCAGCGTCAAACGGTGCGAAAAACATGGCGCATTTGGCAGAAAAAACGCGGTTCAGTACAACAGAGGGACGTTTCATGACAATGCCAGCAGCAAGCAAAACGCGGCATCCCGCCAAGGCGACAGAAAAAGTGAGTATTCTTGCGGGGGTGGGTTACGGGTTAACTGTCGCGGTGATCGTGTTGTTCATGATCAACGGCGTGATCAGTCAGTTCTCGTAATGAGAAGATCGCAACAAGACAATTCACAATAAGAACGTTAACAATAAGAAAGCTCATAATAAAATCCAAACCTCTTTTTCATGGTGGCAGTGGTATAACGTGCGCTGTCGCCATGTGTTTTTTCCTCACATTTCTCTATTGGTTCTTCACTCTTTCCCCATTTTCCATTCCTCATTCCTCATTCCTCATTTTTCCTGTCGTTTTTGTTATCTCCATTTCTCGTCATGCCTTTGTCGTCGCATAGTGAATTTGGTGAGTTTTACGGTGGGATGTGCAATGTGAAGGTGGCTGTCAGGTGCCAATAGGCTGCAACGCATACGTCGTGGTGTGTGCTTGGTCGCATTTGTAAGTCTTTGATTGTCAATGTGTGTCATACGTTTGTCAGGTAAATGTCGTTACGCTATAACTGATTTTAACCGTACATTGGGTGTCGACAACGCAGAAAGGACTTAATGATGATTATTCGGAAATTACGATTACAACGCGGTTGGTCTCAAGACCAGTTAGCTGAAATGAGCGGCTTGAGCATTCGCACCGTGCAGCGTATTGAACGCGGTCAGAAACCCGGTTTAGAGTCATTAAAATCCTTGGCTGCCGTATTTGAAACGACTGTCGCTGAACTTCAGCAGGAGCCCGATATGCAAAAGGATAGTAACGAGCGCGTCATTCCCTCTGTCAACCTGACGGAAGAGGAGCAATCTGTGATTGAACAGGTAAAAGAAATAAAAGGCTTTTACTCGCATTTGATCACGTATGTCATCGTCATTGTCGGTTTATTTATTTTAAATTATGTCACCGACCCCACGTATATCTGGGCGTGGTGGCCAGCGTTAGGATGGGGAATTGGTATCGTAAGCCATGGTTTAAGTGCGTTTGAGGTGCTCAATTTCTTCGGCCCTGAATGGGAAAAACGCCAAATTGAAAAACGCTTAGGACGAAAGCTATAGCGCCGAATCAGCACAGTGAAGATGGCGGCCTACTACGGGTAATTGCCAGTGGTAGGCGTCTTTTGTGGTTTTCATCCCCCTGATAACTATCAAGCAAGGAGTGCGTTTTGCAAGGCTATACCATCAGTACTGATCAAGATTATTTGGACGTTGAGTTAATCTATAGCTTCATTTCAACCAGCTATTGGGCGAGAGGGATCCCTCGGCACACAATGGCGAAAGCGATAGCTAATTCGCTTTGTTTTGGTGTGTATGACGCGAATGGGCAGCAAATCGGTTTTGCCCGGGTCGTGACGGATAAAGCTACTTTTGGCTATCTAGCCGATGTCTTTATTGTGGATGCGCACCGTGGTAAAGGGCTCAGCAAATGGCTGGTGGCGACGATTATTGATCACCCTGAACTGCAAGGGTTACGACGCATGCTGTTGGGTACAGTCGATGCGCATGGTTTGTATGCTCAGTTTGGTTTTTCTGCTATTGCTGAGCCTGAGCGTTTTATGCAAATTTGGCAGCCCAATGTGTATCAAACGGTGCGGCAAGATCTTAACGATTAAAGTCGTCTTATCGGCTTACTTTTGATTTCATCGGCTATGCTTTTATTTTGAACGGTGTTTTTTATTGCGAGCAACCCCAAAAAAATGGGATGCTCACTTTGCGTACGATGGAATCGTCGCTTATGTTGAGCATCTTATATTGATAATCAAGAGATGAACGGGTAGCTATTAGCCAAAGGCAGAATAAGGATATGACGATGAAAAAAGGGTTGAGTGTAATACTGTTGGCACTGGTGCTGATGGGGTGTGCAGATAGAACGACAAATGTGACGGCATCAAGCAGTTTGGTGGATTTCCTTTACCCAAAAAGGGGGGATTATGTGGAGCATGAACCGGAAATGCCAACGCTGACGTTGCCTGTCAACATGGGGATTGCGTTTGTGCCTGCCAGCTATTCCAGCGGTTCAATGCATCTGTCAGCGAAAGAGAAACATGACATTTTAAAGCGGGTGAAGGACGAGTTTATTCAATTGAATTATGTCCACCGGATTGAAATCATTTCGGATAACTACCTGACTCCGGGAGGGAGTTTTGAGACGTTAGACCAGCTCTCTCGGTTGTATAACATTGATTTAATTGCGCTGGTTTCTTACGACCAAGTCTCACGCAGTAATGAGAACAATGCCTCACTGCTGTATTGGACTATTGCCGGTATGTATTTGATCCCCGGTAATAGCAATACCACACAAACCTTTATTGATACGGCGTTGTTTGATATCGACAGCCGTAAAATGCTCTTTCGTGCCCCAGGGATCAGCAAAGTCGGTAGCTTGTCGACGGCCGTGGGGGTGGATGAGTCCCTGCATGAAGACACTACTGAAGGCTTTGATTTAGCGGTGAACGACATGGTGACTAACCTGAATACGGAATTAGATACGTTCAAAATACGGGTAAAAGAAGAGAAGATCGCGCACGTTGAAACACGAGAGGGTTTCAGCTTGGGCGGTGGCAGTGTGGGTGGCGGAGCCTTGTTGGGAATGCTATGGCTCGCTTTTATCCGAAGAAAACGATAAACGCATTGGCAACAAAGGAAAGCAATCAATGAGGCAAGTAGGGAGACACCGTGAATGAAAATTAAACATTTATCACTCAGTGCCAAGCAGCCTCAGCGTTGTGCGACGATATTAGCCGCGCTCACGGGGGGTGAGGCTAAGCCGTTCCCGTCTCCGACCATGGAAAACGCTTGGCTGTGTGTGTGGGATGAGGCCAACAATGCACTGATTGAGTTTATCCCTCATGACTACGCGTTATGCTATGGCGAACACGGGGCGGTGTATGAGCGCCAAGCGTATCCGGTCGCCTTTAATGCTGCTCATGTGATGTTGGAGGCGAACAAAAGTATCGATGAGTTGGCCGGTTTAGCCGACACCTACGGGTTGGTGCACCGTTTCCGGCCACGGTTTGGCGGCCCGTTGTATGAAGTGTGGCTCGAAGCGTCGCTATTGGTCGAATTTTGTTCGCCAGAGATTCAGGCTTACGCTGAGAAAAAACGTGAGCGGTCGTCAATGTCTGGTATGTGATGGCTTGAACGGCTTAGGCATATAACCTGCTGATATAGTCTGTATCTACGGTGTGTTTTTCTTCATTATTCCCTTTCGGCTGGTATTGATATTTTACATAGGCCAATTCTTCATAATAAGCTGCGACCAGCTTGCATTTTGCGGGTTGTGATTGGCGTGAAAGGCATAGGCCTAATGCGGTTAACTGAGTTAATGGCATAAAAGAATCGGCGCCATTGAGCAACCATTGGAAGGGATTAATGAGGATGTATGAACAGAATTGTCATCATGAAAAGTGCGTCGCAAAAATTGGCTTATGTAGCGACCAATAAAAAATATTTAGACATGTCAGTCTCTGATGTCGCTGCGGATTGGGAAAAGAATTACCGAAATGCGCAGCCTAAACAAATTAAAAATGAAAAACATATCTTACAAATGGCACGTGCGGGCGACTTTACCGTGGAGTTGGGGGCACTCATTGAACCGGTGATTCATGAGCAGAATAAAGCCAGAAAAGCGGTGATTGCTTCTCTTATTGATGCCGGGTGGACTGTGCTGAATCAATAGCGGGTCGTGTGCCAGAATAGCGCACAGTACCAGTACCAGTCTCAGGAAAAGGGCGATGTATTCGCCCTTTTTGCCGTTTAGCGGATTGCTGCGCGACTTATCCCTGCCAAGCGACCAAAATCACACCCGCCGTGATCAACATAATACCCAACCAGTTAATGTTGCTCAGTTGTTCCCCTAATATCGCTACGCTGAAAATAGCCACCAACACCACGCTGAGTTTATCAACAGGGGCGACTTGTGCCGCTTGTCCAAGGTGCATGGCGCGAAAGTAACAAAGCCATGACGCGCCAGTCGCCAAGCCAGACAGCACCAAAAAGGTTAAACCGCGACCAGAAAGGGCGCTGAGAGGTTGGAACTGTTTCGTGAAATAAGCAATGCCACCAACAAGCACAAGGATGACGCAGGTGCGAATAAAGGTCGCGAAATCAGAATTGATATTATTGACGCCCAACTTGGTTAATACAGCGGTCATCGCCGCAAATACCGCAGAAAGTAAAGCCCAGAACAACCAAGATGTGTTCAGCATGTTTCGCTCCGAAAAAAAGATAGCCCGTGATGATAAGCATATTAATGAGACGCATCCGTAATGATGCAAAAACAGCGGCGCAGTATACCTAGCGCGACTATTGACGTCGTTGCTATCAGAGTAAAGCTGTGTAAATCCGGCAGAAAAGGAGAGAGGGTTACGTTAGGGGTATCGATGAATGCGCGCGGTTGTTTGAAAGCGGGAAAAGCGGCCTTTGAAGCGCCTCGCACTTATGTAACGTGAGCAAGCAAGGTCGCTATCAGTCTGGCACATTGATGCTATTCCTTTGATTTTATTGAATGAGAACATCATGGCAAGCTTTCTAACTGACTGTATCATCGTTGCTAATCCCGCCATTGGGGATGTCCCTAAATTTAAGCCTATCGCAAACCGACTGGTTTATATCGTTGAGCACAACAAAGACGGTGCGGTGGGCGTGTCGCTCAATAACAACTACATTAAACCGTTTAATGAGATTGCGGACGTGTTGCCGGTATTAAAAGCCGTTGATCCCGCAGCGCTTCTTAATGACAAACTGTTTGGCGGTGGCCCGTTATTTACGGATCGTGCGTGGATTTTAGGGAAAAACAAGACGAAATACAGCGAAACACTGGGCAATGATCACCTAGCGCTGAACTTCTCACTGCAAGCCTTTGCTGAGAACCTACCAGAGCACCTTTCTTCTTGCGGCATTGGCACGTTTGGCTGGGGGGCTGGGCAACTGGAAAAAGAGCTGGGGGCACAACTTTGGCACTATTTCCCCGCAGAGCAGGAATTTTTGAGTGCGATCCCGCTAGAGGGATCTTACAAAGGTGCGGTTGATATTCTGCTTCAAATGAAAGGCTAATGCCTTTGTGTCCAACCTATCATGTTTATGGATGGGTTATCTATTGAATCAGCCTCTGCGTGCAGAGGCTGATTTTTATGTGTTTATCAATTGTAAGTGATGGTTTATTACCTTGAGGTTCATCGAAAGCTGAATAAGGGGGCCACCGTGTAAGAGGTGGGGGTATGGTATAAATCGGCTCCTATCAATTGCGTGTAAGGAAAAGCGTGGTAGAAAAGGGAGTTACCACTCTGATTAATAAGGACATTAAGCAATGAAATGCCCAGGTTGCAAAAGCAAGATTGATGAAAATAAGGCACGAGAAGACGCTGATGGTGAGGACAAAGCACGGTGTCCGGCCTGTAAAGTGTTATTGAAAGAAGACCCGAATGCGGGAAGGCTACTCAATATCGGCTTCTTTACTTGGCTTGCGGGTACCGTAGGGAAATCATTTGTTGAGGGCACACCTGAAGTGATGATGTTATTGAATATCCCTGTTCTCATCGGTTTGGCGATGATCGCAGCGTGGTTTTTGCGCGGAAAATGGTTGGTGGCATAGTCCGTGTCAACAAACCGTAACAATCGCGATGGTGTTTCGCCTCATAGATCCGGTATGATGCCGTTTAACAGCGAAGGCGCTGTTTTTTATGGGTTTTATTTGGTTTTTTATAAGAGATCGTCAAGATGGCTAATTTTACAGAATATAAAGTGGTTCACATTGTGGAAGGCGGTTGTGGCACCCTATTGTTTGGTGCAAGCGGTTTACCAATCCAGAAGATGGAAGCAGAACTGAACAAGTATGCACAAGATGGTTGGCAGTTGGCGTTTCAAGCGGTAGAAAGTAAGCGTTACATGTTGTTTTGGCAGCGTGAAGCGGTGATCATCACGCTGGGTCGTTAATCTTGTTTAAGGCCACATCGCTGACATTGATCCGCTATTACCAAGGTAAGGGCGGATCAAAAGTCCTTTTTAATATTGAGTGTAATTTTGAACCATCATGTTCAGAGTACACCAAGCAGTGCATTATCAAATACGGGGCAATCAAAGGTTGGCAGTTGGGGCTTGCTCGCATACGTCGCTGTAATCAGCCCGATTTGGTGGAAAAAATTCGAGATGAGGTGCCGTAATGTCACGATCTGAGTCAATGGAAGCGTTAGAGGAAAAGGAAGAGCAACTGCGTTTTTTGGTGGCGGCTTTGCCGGATAAACAGCGCAAACAATACTTCGCTGAGCAGTCTAAACAGCTGAAAGATCCTGACACTTACGCGGCGCTCAATTGGTTGTTTCTTGGCGGCTTTCATCACCTTTACCTGCGTAAATATTCGATTTTTGCCGTAGAGTTTACGCTGCTGATTATCGCCATTATTGCCTTGGTGATGGGGGTTATCTACGCCGTGGTGATTTTGATTGCTATCTCGCTGTATGAACTGCCGCAGCTGTTCTTTTCCCAGAGGATTGCCCGCCAGTATAACTACAATCTGTCGATGCAGATTTATCAGGATGTGAAGGCCGAGGCCACGATAGGACGATAAGACAAAGTATCTACTTTTGAGAGAGAAAAGCCTACAGTGATGTAGGCTCTCTTGATTGGATTCGGTTAGAACTTATAACCAGCTTGCAAAGCCATAACCACACCGTCTGTACCGGCATTGTCAATGAAGTGCAGGCCGGCATCGATGGTAAAGTTGCTAGCGAATACGTAACCACCTTTCACCGATAGTCCCATTTCTGTTACTGAATCGCTAACGCTGACATAACGGTTCCAAACGCGCGCTTCAGTCTTTGTATTGTTTAAACCCGCAGCAAAACGGAAATTTTTTTCAGTTTCATAGCCAAGGCCAAATGCTAGCATTGAAGCTGAAATTTCAGCATTTAGACCTAAGTATGGGTTAGAGCCACTGCCTTCACCAACGGTGGGAATGTAGTCGGCGAAAATGAACATGCCATTGCCCCAAGTGTATGTCGCACCTAGCACAACGCCTGTTGTTTCTTGGTCATACATTGCATCCAACACATCAGCACTGTCGCCACCAAGCATAGAGATACCACCACTGATACCAAACCCAGATGTATTTTCTGCTGCATAAAGATGAGTAGAAGCAGACATTGCGCAAATCGTAGCTAAAGCAATAATGTGTTTTTTCATAAAAAGCTCAAAATAATCGTTTTATTGATGTTGTTGGAACATGCTGCTGACTTGGCAATATTACCTATTGAGCGCCAGCGGCGGAGGAACATAGTAAAAGTTGAGCTTTTTCACTATTTACATAGCAATTATATTGTTTGTAATTCTCGTCAAAATGTTGATTTTATTTGATAAGTTTAAAATTCTTTAGAGTGGGGTAAGGGGGGGGCGTTGGGTGACTGACAGGCAGTATTTGTGAAGTATGCCTGTCATAGTCATTATTCCGAGGTGTCTTTCACGGGCGCTTGCTGAACTTTCGGCGTCACAGGCGACAGTGCAAAGCTGATCGCGCCCATTGGGCAGGCGGTTCGGCATTGGCCGCAGCCGTTGCATTTGTCTTTGATCACTTCTGGGCGTTTTTCATTCAGATCTATCGCCTGTTGCGGGCAGTCCGCGGCGCACATGTCGCAGTAGCCGTAGAGCATGCGACGGCATGATCCGCTGAATACCGGGATCATCCCTGTTGAGTGACAGGTGTTGCTCAATGCCAAGGTTGGGCAAGCGCGTTGGCATTCCCCGCAGTCGGTGCAGTAATTACAGTCCAGATGCAGTTCTGGTTTGCCATTGATCATGCTGATCACATGTTGCGGACACGCTTTTTCACATGCCCCGCAGCCGTCACACAGTGTGATCAATAAGGTTTCATCCACCGCTGTCGGTGGGCGAGCGACCAGACGAGTGAACGGTTCTACCACGGCCTGCTGGTGGGTTTTCTTGGCACCAGACAGTAAGCCGCGGAATAATCCTCGACGGCTGATCTGCTTATGCTCCATGACAGCTTGATAGTATTTTTCGTTTTTTTCCGTCATGGTTTAGCGGTACAAACGTACGATACGGTAATCGGCTTTGGTCAGTTGCGCTAACTGGCGCAGGGTACCTTCTGCTGCCAAACTCATGCCTTTGTAAAAGTCAGTGGTCGCTTCATCACGCATGATGTGCAGCATACGCGGTGCCCACGGTAATACGTGCTCGGTCAAAAACTTCTCTAACGCGCACAAAATCGGTGACGGTTGATCGTCAGCAATGTCTTGTTGCAGCGCCATTTCACATAGATGTGCAATAAAGCAGAAAATCAGGCCGATGTGATCATCAGGCTCGTGCTCGCCTGTATCTATTTCTACACCAAATTGTAGATAGAATTGTTTAATGGCGGCTGTCGGTGCACCAAACAAGGTTTGTTCTTCTGTCAGGTACACGGATGCCCACGGTGCCGCTTTTAATGCGTTAGGACCGATGAACAGATCGGCAAAATCCTGCTGGATCGCTGCCATGTTGGGCTGGGTGCCAAGTAGAGCTAAGCCTTGTGCCAGAGAATCGTTATCCACATCCAACGGCCACTGCGCAATCAACGATTCTTGGTAAATCGGGTCGATGAAATCCGCGCTAGGGGCTTGGTGAAACGCCTGATAGAAGAAACGGCTCACTAGCGATAAACCGGCTAGAGTGTGAAATTGTTGCTCTGTCATAAAAAACTCGAAATTCGTAATGCGAAAAAGGAAGGCTAATCGCTCAGCCTTCCTGCAGGTACGGATAAATAACCGCGTACTTATCCGTACGAGTGATGATTACATGCCTGCGCTTGCGCTGATGTACACATCGTAGAAGAACGCGCGGCCCATGAACTCTGAAACCAGTACCAGCACAAAGCTCGCAATTGCTACGTGGATGGCTTTGTTACAACCTTTCATTGCCGCCACAAGCCATACCAGTAGACCCAACATCAACAGACCTACACGCATCATCGCGAGGCGGAAAGAGTAATCCACCACCTCAAACGGGTTAAGTTGAATGTTCAACTGGCCCAGCCATACCAAGTATGCTGCGTAACCCATTAGGGTTGCGGTACCGAAGATCGCCGCACCCATTGCCAGCGCGCGATCAGCGTTTGCGGCTACCTCGCCCATGCTGGTGGATTGTGCACGCAGCATGATAGCAGCTGCGATAGGGCCAACCACACCGGCGGTCATCAGGAACTGGAATGCGGTGAACGGGGTATTCCACGTTGGGACGGTCACTAGCGTGTACACGTTCGCAATCGCCATGATGAAGACAATACCCAGCGCCATGGTCACAGGTAGCAGGACTTTACGAATGGCTGGCATGATGTCCAGCAAACGCATACCGGCGTACGCAACAGCAGCGCCGCCGAACAGGCTCAGGCCAACGATTTCAAGGCTTAGCGCACTGCCGTGTGCCAGACCAAACATTACGTTGAACATACGGAACGGCTGACCAAGGTGTGTTACCGATGCGATAGCACCGACACCAAGCAGTACAAATACCGCCATGAAGCTGCGCGTCATCGCTTTGTTGTTGGGTTTGAAGAACAGCTCAATCAGGCCAAGTGCGATGAACATACCGACAGCACTTTGTGCTAGTACGGTAAAGAAGACTAATGATAACTGGCTCATGCACCCACCTCCGTTGGGTTCTGGATCGATCCTTTCTTATCGCCAGTCAGCTTGCTGTTAGAGCAAGTGCTGATAATAAGGTTAGGGCTGGTTAAACGTGGATCCGGCAATGGCGCGATATCCGCACGGTCACCAAATTTTGCACGTAGTTCTTCGATTGGACCGAAATCAATCGCACGAAGAGGACATGATTCCACACACACAGGATCCTGACCGGTGCCGATACGCTCGTAACAGCCATCACACTTGGTCATGTGCTTCTTTTCTGGGTTGTACTGTGGTGCGCCGTAAGGACACGCCATTTCACAGTAGCGACAACCCACACACACGTCTTCGTTCACGACCACAAGGCCGTCTTCTTCGCGCTTGTGCATCGCACCGGTTGGGCACGCTTTGGTACACGCTGGATTGCTACAATGGTTACAGCTGATTGACATGTAGTACGCGAATACGTCGTTAGAGAACGTACCGTCTTCATGTTGCATCCAGTCACCGCCAGCGTATTCGTAGACACGACGCCAGTTTACGCCAACAGGGAGATCGCTTTTGTCTTTACAAGACACCTGACACGTTTTGCAACCCGTACATTTACTGGTATCAACGTGGAAACCGTATTGAGTCATTTGTTATTTTCCTTACGCTTTAGCAACTTCAACAAGAATGGTGTGCTGTGCGTTACCTTTCGATAACGGCGTTGCACGTTGTGACGTTAGCGAGTTGATACAACCGCCTTGGTCTACGCCTTTCTTATCAGGGCTATACCAAGCACCTTGGCCCAGTGCTGTTACGCCCGGCATGATGCGCGGAGTGACTTTAATTGCCACGCGGATTTCACCACGGTCGTTGAAGACCTTCACGAAATCACCGCTCTTCAGGTTGCGTTTCGCCGCATCCATCGGGTTCATCCAAATACCGTCGAACACCACTTCACGTAGCCATGGAATGTTGTGATACGTTGAGTGCGTACGGCCTTTGGTGTGGTAACCGAACAGTTGCAGCGGGAACTGCTCTGTTTTCGGGTCCAAATGGCTTTCCCATGTCGTCACGTACTGTGGCAGCGGCGTGATCACGTCACCGTCTTTGATATCCCACTCTTTGGCGATGGTTTCCAGCTTGGTCGAATAAATCTCGATACGGCCAGAAGGCGTGCCGACTGGGTTGGCTTCTGGGTCTTTACGGAAATCTTCCAGCGCGATGCGGCCTTCTTTCGGTGCCACAATGGTGTAAGGGCCGTTTTTACGCAGATCGTCCAGCGAAGGAATGTTTGGATCTTTCTTCATGCGCTCGGTGTACAAGTACTCCAGCCACTGATCACGGCTACGGCCTTCTGTGTACGCATCGTATAGGTCAAAGCGCTTAGACAGTTCCGCACACATTTGGTATGCGCTGCGGGTTTCGTACAGCGGTTCGATAGCACGTACCAGCGGCCACAAGCCAGCCATTGAGCCTGATGCGTAACCGTCAGAGCTCACTTCGTTGTTCTCAATGGTGGTGACATCTGGCAGTAGCAGGTCAGCGTAACGGGCTGACGCGGTCATGTGGTTGTCACAGACCACGATGAATTCAGCCAGTGACTCATCTTTGATGATTTCTGCTTGACGGTTCAGATCTGAATGCTGATTCATCAACACGTTGCCGGAGTAAGCCAAGATGAATTTAATTGGCGTACGCATACGCTCATCACCTTGAATACCATCCGTTTTGTCCGTCATTTCTTTATGGCGCCAAATCGCATCGCTCCACTTAAAGAACGGGACTTTGATTTTTACAGGATTCGTGCCTGATGGGATCACTGGCGCAGGGTAGCCGAAGTTGGCTGGCATATCACCGGTGTTCGTGCCCGGCAGACCAATGTTACCGGTCAGGATTGGTAGCATCACGATGGCACGCGAAGCCTGCTCGCCGTTTGCTTGACGTTGAATACCGGTACCTTGCGTGATAAAGCACGGTTTCGCTGTACCAATTTCACGTGCAAGCTGCATGATTTTCTTCGCTGGAATACCGGTGATATCGGCCGCCCACTCAGGGGTTTTCTCAATACCGTCAGGGCCTTGACCGAGAATGTGTGCCTTGTAGTGACCGTTTTTCGGTGCGCTAGCCGGAAGGGTTTTTTCATCATAGCCTTGGCAGTATTTGTCCAGGAAGGCTTGGTCAACCAGGTTTTCCGTGATCAGTACGTGCGCAATACCTTCAACCAGAGCCGCATCGGTGCCCGGACGGATCGGCAGCCATTCATCTTCTTTACCCAACATGGTGTCGGTGTAACGCGGGTCGATAATAATGGTACGTACGTTATTCTTACGCTGCGCGTTAACGTGCTCGTGGATTTCACCGCCGCCGCTCATGCGGGTTTCTGCCGGGTTGTACCCGAACATCACCAACAATTTCGCATTTTCAATTTCAGAGGTGTAAGAGCCATTAGCTGCGGCTTTTTTATTGCCGTAGGTAAACGGCAGGGCAAATTGGATCTGACCCCAGCTGTAGTTACCGTAGTAATCGAGGAAGCCACCCATCATATTGAACAGGCGCTTGAAGCAGTCTTTGCCGTCAGTACGGTAACCTTGTGTCCCCGAACCGTAAGTAATGAAGATCGACTCATTACCGTATTCTTTGATGGTGTACTTTAGCTTGTCCGCCATCAAATCCATTGCTTCATCCCAGCTGATGCGCTCGAAGCGGCCTTCGCCACGTTCGCCCACACGCTTCATTGGGTACTTCAGACGGTCAGGGTTGTAAACGCGGTGCTTAATGGAGCGGCCACGCAGACAGGCACGTGCTTGGTGTGAACCAAACTCACTGTCATCACCACGGTTGTCGGTTTCAATTTGTGTGATCACACCGTCTTTGGTGTGAACGCGTAGCGCACAACGGCTACCACAGTTCACCATACAGGCAGACCAAACGGTTTTCGTCTCACCGTCTTGGGTGGCAACGGTCTCTGCTGCAGCGGCTTTTAAAGGTAGTCCCATGCCAACTGCGGCCGTTGTGCCGCCGACAGCCGCACCCCATTTCATGAAGGTTCGGCGCTTCATTGGCGACAAGATTGCTTCGTTAATCCAGCTTTTCATAGGATTCCCATAATGAATGAATATTTATATTTTTGATTTTTTATGCTCACAAAGAGGGTGTAAAAAAAGTCATAAAATGACAGTTTTCAACAAACCTATTCTAAGAGGGAATGTAATGGGCGAGGAAACGAAATTAAATGATTAAAAGCATTTTTGGCGATCGTTTTGTGACGCAATCAAAAACAAGTTGTTCATTAATCTTCATGATGTGAAACATTCAATCACAGCTGTGTCTTCGTGTTTCAGGGTGGTTCTATTGTGAGCAATGTCACTTTTTGTCTAAATGTGACAGGGTTGGTGGTTTAAAAGATATCTCAATACAAGAAATGAATAAATGCTGCATGATTGAGAGGAAGGGGGACGCAGCGCCTACGTCGGTCTGTTCATATCTTTTCATTTTGAAGCTGTGTTTTCTTACATTTTGTTGACTGATGAAAAGGGCGGCGGGTGATCAAAAAAGCTAGCGCCTGTGGCGCTAGCTTTTTTATGTCTTCTACTGAGTGTTTTAACAGAAATGCTATATTTCTTTGATACCGCAGACTAACTTTCGCAGACAAACCATGCGCTGGCTGGGGCGGTAATAAAGGCTTTGTCATGCCAGTTTATTTGTTCCCAAACAGGGGCGGTACGAATGTCCCCTTTGATCTTTTCGCGGGTCAGCACTTTCACCAAACCCTCTTTTACGCTGAAAA
Organism: Photobacterium japonica; assembly: GCF_050337005.1. Classification (NCBI taxonomy): domain Bacteria; kingdom Pseudomonadati; phylum Pseudomonadota; class Gammaproteobacteria; order Vibrionales; family Vibrionaceae; genus Photobacterium; species Photobacterium japonica. The sequence goes on from NZ_JAKJSN010000017.1 coordinate 86,223, forward strand.
CCTGTCCGCGGTAGGTATAGCCAAGTGCGTTGGTTTTGCTTTGATCGTAATAGCACACCGTGGTGCCAATATTGGAGTAAATATATTGGCTCTCATTGCTCCACGGTTTAGGCGCAGCCGCGGGCTGTGGGGTGTTATGCAACGGCGTATCGACGGTAGTGTTTGGCACCAATTGTCTATGGGCGGTATACGGTTGATAACCCAGAATTTGTGCCGCTTCTCGCCATTCGCTATCAAGCGTATAGGCGTTTTCATTCAATCGCAGCGTGACAAAGGGGCCGTCTAAACACAAGTCTGCCCACAAATCCGTGCTGGATATACGTGCCGAGAACAAGGGCATTTCATTGACGGTGTTGGGATTGGCGACACACCATGTGGCGGTTTTTTGGTGGATCAAGCTACCGTTGTTGGCATCACACACCCGTTTGGCCAAGGTGTGGTATTCCGCGATGTCACGCTGAGCATTGTCTTCCCCCGTTGAGCAATACCGGTAAGCAAAGGCGTAAGTATCTTTGGGGTAAAACGTGCCTTTATCGACAATCGCCCCATTACGGCGAGTGTCATTGAGGTCGATAAAGCTTTGGGTGGAGTCGAGCATGCTGTAATCCCCAGCACGCCGAGGTTCATCGGGGGTGCTGCTACAGCCAAAGAGCAGGGGGGTAAAAAGGGCTGAGAGCGTGTATTTGACAATGAGAGACTGAGACATATTACACCTAGTTATCACGTCTTTGCATAGTACTCAATCTACGACTAGCTGCCGTTGCTAGTGATATCTTCCTTAATGCGTATTTGAGACGGGGATGGGGTTCAAAAATCAAGATGGGTATAAGTATATCGGGTTTCGTCTAGTCTGCAGGTATGCCTGATGAGACACGGCACGTGTGAGATCATCAGATTGGGGGAGAGATCGCGCTTTGGCGGTGATATTTTAATCACGCTTCATCATATTGGAACAAATAGAGGAGAGTGATGTGCGGACCCGCAGGTTCCATTTCCGTAAGTTCCGTATTGCGGACCCGCACAAAGAAGGTAAACGTGATATGGCGTCAGTCTTGATGACTATTAGCTGACTACTGACTTAATGGCAGACTGGCACCCAGTAGCGCAAAGACAGCGCCACAACCACGGTTAAAGCGTTGGCCACTTTTTTCTAGCCAAGGGCGCAGTTGGTGTGCAATGCACGCCACCATGAACTCCACACAAAATTCCACGGCCGCAAATGTCCCCGCTAGAATCACGAACTGTAGCCATAGCGGTTGTTCTGTGTTCATGAACTGCGGCAAGAATGCACCAAAGAACAGTAACACTTTGGGATTGGAAATGGCGGCTAGCATACCTTGACGATACCGTGCAGTGTTGCCTTTATCGTCGACATGGGCATCCTGATTAAGCTGAATTCCTGGTGAGCGCCAAAGCTGAATGCCTAAGTAAATCAGGTATGCACCCCCGAGCCATTTGAATACTGTCAGCATATGGGATGAGGCCATCATGAGTGAGCCGATGCCAAACATGGACAGGGCAATCACCAAGATAAACCCAGAGACACCGCCACAGATGGTGGCGAGTACTTTCTTACGTCCATACATCGCCCCATGACTGAGTGCCAGCATGCCATTGGGTCCCGGTGCACATGCCAAGCCAGTCACCGCAAAAAGGTAAAGAAACCAAGCTTCAAGAGACATTGAAGAAGCCTTAATAAAAAGAGGAAGTTGAATTGGCAGGAAGTATAGGGCGCACAGGGGATAATTCTGAGATCTAATTTGGACCAAGTTTGGTAAAATCTGGACATTTCCTGCTAGTGTCGAGTCTTCTGTCATGACTGTTTCCTTAACCTCTACCGCGGCCTCAGCGTTAACGTCAAGCGTTCAGCCAGATGTGCGTTTTCTGTTGCTACCGATGCCGCAGTTCAATTTGCTGCCGTTGGGTGGGTTTCTCGATAAATTACGTTTCTCTGCTGATGAAGAAGATCACAGCCAGCAAAAATATTGCAGTTGGACTATCGCGGGTGAAAAAGCCGGGGCGTTACTTTCCAGTAGTGGTGTGACAATTGATGTGCCGGCAGGGCTGGATGAGGTCACATTGGAACACTATGACTACGTGGTGGTATTTGGTGGCCGCAGTGCGCAAGCGTGTATCGCACAAGCGCCCACCTATAAAGCGTTTTTGCGTCGCGCCGCCGCAAAGGGCTTGACGTTGGTCAGTGTGGATAATGCGACGTTTTTGTTTGCTGCTCTTGGCTTGTTGCAGCAACGTAAGGTGGCAGTGCATTGGCGGCATGTTCCAGAATTTGAACAGGCTTTCCCTGATGTCACCGTACAACCGGAACAGCTCTTTTGCATTGATGGTAAGCGGATAAGCTGTGTCGGTGGTGCAGCCACGATTGAACTGGCGGTAGCGTTAGTGTCTCGTCATTGTGGCTATAATAAGGCGGTGAAAGGCTTGGCAGATATGCTGGTGGATACTGTTCGCCCTTCACAACACGCGATTCAATCGTTTGATGATGTGATGGCGGCGCGTTCAGACAGCAGCCGACATGTGCAGCGAGCGATTGTGTTGATGCACCATTATTTACATCAGAAACAAACGGCCGCTCAGCTTGCTGCAGAATTAGGGGTCTGTCGACGTCAGTTAGATCGGCTGTTTATGACGGAATTTTCTATCACGGTCAGTCAGTATTGGCTGGCAATGCGCATGGATCACGCGCGTTGGCGCTTACGTCATTCTTCGCATAGGCTGAATGATATTGCAGAAGAGGTCGGCTTTTCGGATGTCAATTATTTCTGCAAAGTCTTTAAGCAACAAGTCGGTTTTACGCCTCGGCAATATATCGCTGATTATTCCAAATAATATATAAGGCTGAGTGATGATATCAAAGTATTTATCGCTATTTTTTCATTGTGTTTTTAATTTTATGATTTATTTACTGCGGTTAATGCGCGTTTTTGTTTTGCAGATTCGACAGCGATAAATAGAGGAGTAAAACAGTTTTTGAATGAAATTTCGTTTCACTCTGTACGCTTCAATGTGTTTGCAGCACTTCATGGTGGATTCCTTAATGAGCATTTTTCATGCAAAGGGCTGCTGATGTCGTCAGTGGTGCTTGGATGCGCGATGTGCTTGTAGGGGAGGTTTACAAAATCATACACATATAGACCGACGGGCAATCAGGCATTGTGTATGTATAGTCATGGGGGGCAATATAGGCAAATATAAACGGTGAATATTAGGGGGAAGAATAGAACAATGTGATAGAAGGAGAAAATGCCGTAAAACTGATGTTTCTATTATTTACACGGAATGAAGGTTAATACTATCAGCTCATTTTTTGTCGAGAGCCAATCGAGCGCGATCATTAGTTAGGGATCGGTTCATTTGCCCCTGTTAATACTGCGGATATTATCTGTGTTTGGCAATGACTTCATTATTTCGAGCATGAAGCCATTGCTGTGGTTACGATAGGTTACCAAATAGGCCAGTCAGCCGCGTCCACGGAATCTAAATTACCATCATGGTTATTCCCGCCCCATTTCCGAATAAAATCCCCTTTAGGGTCGAACTGCTCTGTCTGCTTTTGCAGATTGAAGTGACGCTGAGGAACAGGATCCGCACCGACGCCAGCAAGGTATTGCCAATTGCCCCAGTTTGATGCGGTATCGTAATCCAGCAAGTGTTGTTCAAAGTAGCCCGCGCCATAACGCCAATCGACACTGAGTTCATTCACGAGGCAGCTGGCGACGATTTGTCGTCCACGGTTAGACATATAGCCCGTTTGTTTTAGTTGATTCATTAGTGCATTCACCAAGGGGTAAGGGGTGTTTCCCTCACACCAGCGACGAAACCGTTCCGGATAAAAGGCAGTGTGAGGACCGTGATTTTTCAGTCCTTTAAATGCGAACAGCTTCGTACCGTGGCAATGGGCATACCACTGAAAATATTCACGCCAGAGTAATTCAAATTTTATCCAGCCCGTTGAATCATTCGCTCCCACGTCCTGCTCGAAGGTGGCAAGATGATCAAGGATATAGCGAGGTGAAAGGCAACCTAATGCCAACCAGGGGGAAAACTTGGTTGAGTTATCCCATCCATCCAGCGCGTTACGGGTTTCTTTGTAGCGACGAGGGTGCGAAGAGGCAAAATAGGCCGTCACTTGTTGTTGGGCGGCGGTTTCACCGCCGGTAAAGTCGTTGGCAGTCGTCGATTTTAAGATCGGCGACAACACATCAAATTGATGGCTATGATGAGGCCGCGGTGGCAGAGAAGACAGCGGCTCGCTTGAGGGTTCTATCGGTAAATCTTCCACCTGCTTACGAAACTGAGAAAACGTGACCGGTAAATCATGCAGTGAAAAAGGCAATTCAGTGCGGTCAAACAGCGTATGGGTTGCTACTTGTTTGAATGGCAAATAGGGATAGCGCCCTTTCAGCGTTTGCCACACCCGTTGTTCATAGATTCCGGCACTTTCACTGCTATAGATAGCCGCAATATTATGTTGGGTGATCAACGCAGGGAGAATATTGAGCGGGTGCTCAAGCAAAATATGCAGGTATTGTTTGCGCTGCGCCAGTTGCTCAGACAGATCTTGCAATGACTGCAGAAGAAACTGCATACGGGGTTGGCCGAGTGTATTGATGCAATAAGGGAGACTGTTAGCCCGTTCACACGGTAAACAATAGACACAAATCAGGTGATCCATTTCGGAGGCAGCTAGCATGAGTGCAGTGTTGTCGTGAAGGCGAAGATCATGTTGGAAAAGAAACAAACCTGTGGCCATTGTGCGTCCTTCATCTATGAATGCCGTAGCTTAACTATAGGAAAGATTGACAATGAAAGCGTGACTTAGCGTTAAAAACGCGCAGAGACTGCGCGTTTTGTGAAAGGGGATAAGGATTGTATGGCTACGATGAGGATTCGCCGTCAGGTGCTAGGGCGTCACATCACCCTCAGGCGTTAAGTGCCGGATGATTTTCGCCGGTGACCCGCCGACCAAGGTGTCGGGGGGAACATCGTGTGTGACGGTGCTGTTAGCTGCCACCACCGAACGTGCGCCAATGGTCACCCCTTGGCAGATCACCACATGGCCACCAATCCATACATTGTCTTCAACCACAATCGGCTTACAAAAGGTTTCCCAGCGTTCACGGCTGCGATAGTCCAGCGAGTGCGTTGGGGTATAAAACTGTACATTTGGCCCTACCAATACGTGGTTGCCAATGCGGATCTCCGCGTTATCCAGTAGGGTCGCCCCCATGTTGATAAACGTGTGTGAGCCAATGTGGATCGTTTTGCCGAACTCACACAAGAACGGCGGTAAAATGTGGCTATCTTCACCGAAAGAGCCAAGAAGTTGTTCGACTAATTCGCGTGGCGCATCGCCAGGGTGTTGGTTAATGGCGACTTTTAACGGGTAAGCTTTCGCGCGAATGGCTTGAATTTCGGCATCTTCGCCCTCGAAATTTAGCCCATTCATCATTTTTTCAAATTCAGTCATAGCACGATCTCATACTGCATTCACGTGATGAACATTAATCATGTCGTGAGGTTTATCGTTAGTTTTTCAGTCTTTGGCGTGAAGCTGCGTCTCAAACTGCTTCATGTTCCAGCCAATCAACACACGATCCCCCACTTTCAGTACTGGGACTGAGCGCGCACCGGTCTGATTTAACTCCTTGCGGCCATTAGGGGAAGCGACATCCACGCGACGGAACGGATAGCCTTTGGCTGTCATGTAGCGTTCGGCATCTTTGCAATGCGGGCAGTTTTTCTGGGTGAATAGGGTGATACGTTTCATGGGTAAACATCTTTATGTTAGGCGTATTTATTGAGCATAACGGGTTAGCCAGTGGCTAACAGAACCTCACTGTGAGCGGCTTTGATCAGAAATGCAATCGGTACTCTGCATTTTGTGTCATTGCAGGGACACATAGCGCGTGTGTTAGAGATCATTTTATTGCGACATTCGCACACCATTATGATCATTTTTCATGGTAACGATTGTGTTTTTTTATCAATAACTGTCGGAATCTTGTCATAAGTCAAAGTGGGAAAATTCCTACAAAATAAGAGTATGATTTTACGTGTTATTTGTTGAAGGTGAGCGTCGAGTTTCTGACAGGGAATAGTAAAACCGTTGACGGGTGATTTTTGAGTATGTTGGATGCTTTTATGGGGTGTTTTGGCTGTTTGTCGCCTGATTTTTATACTGTTTATTCGCATGTATACTGCCGCTATATAACCCGTTTTTAGGGCTTGAAGTGACGTGCGCATAAAACGCATGAGATGTGTTTCCCATCACTTTGAGTCTATTTCTACATAAATATAACGAAACGCTCAATATGCATAAAAAATTATTACTGACGACGCTAGTCGCGTTAGCTCTTACAGGCTGTAAGGACGAACACAATCACCCTATGGGGCCTGACGTGCCGGTTGTGCCTGAGGCGAATACAGCACCATCCATTTCATCGGTTGCCGAAATTCAACTTCTTGTCGGTAAAACAAAAGAAGTGCAAGTACGTGCCTCTGATAAAGACGGAGATGCGCTACGTTATGCATTGGTGGGTAATCCTGGTTGGGTTTCCATTGACCAAAGCGGTTTGCTAGTCATTTCGCCAAAAGACAAAGATAAAGATGGCGGTAACCACACATTTACCGTGACTGTCTCTGACGGTAAAACCACGTCAAAAGCGAATGTGGTCGTGAAGGTTTCTACATCTATGATTCCCGTGAATCCTGATTTAGTGAACCATGCGCCTGTGATCGCGGCTATTGCTGATGTTTCTATTCTTGGTGGAACAACGGTACAGGTACAAGTTACTGCGACAGACAAAGATGGCGATGTATTAGCGTATTCATTGAATAATCCTCCTCAATGGGCAAGCATTGATGCGCAAGGTGAATTGACTCTAGCGCCAACAACATTGGATACAGGAACTGTAACGTTTGATGTCTCTGTGTCTGACGGCTCATTTGTGAGAACAGCGGCCGTTAAAGTGACAGTCGAACAAGCGATGATCCCAGTCGACCCGGATGCGGTAAACAATGCCCCAGTGATCACCGCGATTCCGGAAGTGACGTTAACCGGTGGTACGACGACAGAACAGCAGGTTACAGCGACGGATAAAGACGGTGATAAATTAACCTATTCACTGCGTAATCAGCCTGATTGGGCAACGATTGATGCGAGTGGAAAACTAAGCCTGAAACCAACGGAAGACCATGTTGGCGATTTTACCTTTATGGTTGTTGTATCTGATGGGTCATTCGAGATAACGGCACCAGTGAGTGTGACGGTATTACCGCCAATGCTGCCTGTATTCCCTATTCAAACTTACGAAGGATCATTCTTGGCCTCCGGTAAGGCGATTAGCGGTGATGTCAGCTGTAATGGTGAAGCACTAAATAACGGCAAGTTCCAAGTTAAGCAAGGCCAGCCATTTACCTGTGATTTTGGTGGGATTGTGTTGGGTGACTTTACCGCGCCGTTCCCAAATTATGACGAAGAGTTTAAAGACGAAATTAGACCGGCTTCGTTTGATCTTAAAGGTCAGAAAGGCGATAACGCAGCTAAAGTACTGTCAAGCATTAGCAGTTGTGACGATGAAAAAGCCATTTGTTTGGATACGTTTAATGAGCTAGATGTTACCGATATCTACATGCAGCTAGATGATAACTCTGCGGTTGAGCAATTCCTGAAGGCGAAAGAAGAAGAAGCAACAGATGAAGTCGGTAAAGCACCAAGTTCACATGTTGATAGCAGCATTGTGCCTGCGGTTTCTGGTGGCAGTAATGATCTGAACAGTGGTTTTGTATCTTCTGCGGCGGAAGAGAGCCTAGCGTATAAGCCAAGTGCAGAGTCAAAAGTGTTAACGGTCAGCGTGCTGACAGATGCCAACGGTACTCCGTTAAGTGGGATCAGTTACTTCTCATCGAATGCGGTGGGTGTGACGAATGCTGACGGTGAATTTGAATACCTATGGGGCGATAAAATTGCCTTCGGTATCGATACATTTGATTTCGGTAGCGTTACGGGCAATAAGATTGACTATAAACTGACAGACGTTACCGATAACCCTGTCACGAAGGCAAACATTCAAGCCTTATTGCAGCGTTACGGTACACAGACAGGCAGTGCATTGGCGATCAGTGACAAAGTGAAGAATACTTTTTCACTGTACCCTAACGTCATCAATGAATTGATCAACCTGAATTTACCAAACGGCGGTAAGTTGGAAGGGACAGAGTTCTTATTACCGGATGAGTTTGAGGCTCAATTTGATCAGGGATTAACGGCTATCATTGATGCCGAACTGGCCCCGCTAGCTACCCGCCTACGTGCTGCACAGAGTGTATTCAGCATGAATGATACGGGCTACGTGACACAGTCTTTGAATGCAATTTTTAAGGGCGTGACCAGTTTCCATGTCTTTAATGATAACAGTAGTTTCTACGGCGCAACGGGTTATACACGTGGTATGCGTGCATTAAACATGTCTAACGATGCGTTTCCTCTCATGATGCCGCGAGCGGATATCAACCGTGAATTGCCATTTGGCGAAAAGCAAGCATGGACACGTGAAGGCAAGCCATATTTAGCAATGTTCCCTGGCATCGAGATGACGGAGATCCCGACGGTTTCCAAAGACAATGCAACGTATGGTTTCCCATTTGTAACAGCGGGTCTTTTGGGCAAAGGTAAGGTTGTCTTCATGGGCAACAGTATGTACCCAAGCATCTTGTCGTGCCCTGAAAACTATTGGGCAAATGAACATTTGCGCATTAATAGCGATGTCACGGAATGTACGACGACATCTGATTTGTCAGGTGATGCACGTAACGATAAAGGAAGCATGAAGCGCTTCTTTGATAATATGTTTGCGTGGTTTGCGCCTCAAATGGCTGACGGAACGTTTGCTGTTGCGACAAATATTGAGAAGGCGGCTGCCTCTCATAGCAATATCTCTCACGGTCGCCAGTATGATTTCTTTATCAGTCCTGAATACGAATTCCATCAGGTCAGAACGTTAAGTAAAGGGGGTTTTACCGGTATTTCACCGACAGACACGCCAATCTTGATCTTGCAGGCATACACCCCGAAAACACTGGGTGATGGTATGTCCGTGCGTTATATCGCTGATTTGGACAATCCAGCCCTGACACAAGACGATATTACGGCATTGATTCAGTACATCAATGAAGGCGGTAACGTCTTGTTCATGGATGCGATCGATGGGGCAACGAATCCTGAGCCAATTGGTCGTTTAGCGGATGCGGTGGGTGTCTCATTGGGTGGCAGTAATGTCACGCCAACAAATCAGGCGTTCTGTGGGTCTTCTTACTATTGCCAGACCATGTACCCGAACCTGCATGTGAACAGTCAGTACGATTTGGTGGTGTTGGAGCGCTTCCCAGATGTGAACGGTAAACCACCATTTACAGTGGTTGCTGGCGAAGATGGAAAAGGGATTGTTCAGTGGGCCCCCCCTGTGGACATGCCTGATCTGGAAATTCCAAAATATGAATGGCCGCGTGTGGATGCAGAACGTAATCCGGTTCTCGATAATAATGGTCAGCAGATTATTGATAGTAAATATGCGCATCACTTTGTAAAAAGTGAAACGGATAAGCTAGCAAAAATCAAAGAGCTTCAAGCTGCATTCCCTGGAACACCGGTGTGTACGCACAGTTATGAGTACGAATTTAACTGTATCGAAGTTCGTAAAGGTGACGGTGTCGTTGTTCGTGGTAACTACTGGCGTGCTGATTTTGACCGTTATGAAATGAGCCCAGATGTGGTCACCAGCATGGTGAAAGCCGCTAACCTTGGTACAAACGTCACAGCATTGCTGGAGCATGAGATTTATTACCGCACCAAAGGTAAGCAAGGTACGCGACTATCAACCGTTGAACTGAACCAGACGTATGACAACCTGTCTGTTTGGCTATGGAACGACAACGAGTACTATTACAACTCAGCACAGCCACAAGATGAGCTGGGATTTGAAACGGTTGTGAATATGCTCAACTGTTACACCAATAACGAGCATAAAGGTGGAACAGAGTGTCCGGTTGATTTGCGAAATACGTTAGTCGCGAATGGTATGATCCATGGTGAAGGAGAGCTGGTGGGGCAAATGAACCCAAGCTACCCGTTGAACTACATGGAAAAACCGCTGACACGTATCATGTTGGGCCGTTCGTTCTGGGATCATGAAATTGTGGTGGATACCACAAAGTATCCGGGTCAAAGTGCTGGTGTAGGTACATCTGGTTCGGCTGCCATTGAAACAGCTGGCAATGCAGTTACGTTCTCTGCTGGCAATAACCAGTCAACCGGCCTTTGGGCGCCACAACTACAAGAAGTGACCGTCACAGGTGGTGTGAGAGCGACGATCACAGTCATGATGGCTGATGACCTGACCGGTAAGCCGCAGCATGAAACCCGTTTGAACCGCCCGCCGCGTATGCAGATGAGCTTTGCTCATGATGGTCGTTCTACTTCGTTCAAAGTGCCATATGGCGGCTTGATCACAGTGAAGCCACATGCAGTGGCAGAAGGTGATAACTCGCAAGTGACGTTCAACTTCACTGGTGTTGAGCGTGCAGCATGGTGGAAAGATGGGGCGTGGATCCATTCACCGACAGAAGCGACAGCGCCGATTGCTGAGGTAGATACGGGTACGTTTATTTATACCACTGCGATCAACAACGTGAGAACGGCTGATTTGGCTAAGTTCAGCCAAGAAATGAATCGCTTTGCGGATGCGGCGAGTGATTTTTATGGGCGTGATGAAGTCACAGCAAGTGGTTCACACCGTCGCTTTACTTACGAGGAATTGAAAGCGTTCCGTCACCGTTTCGTGAACGATGTACAGATATCTATCGGTGCTGCGCACTCTGGTTATCCGGTGATGAACAGTTCGTTTAATGCAAATGGCACTACGATTCCAACCAATGCGTTGAATGATTGGTTGCTATGGCATGAAGTGGGTCATAACTTGGCGGCAGCACCATTCAGTGTCGCTGGTTCAACCGAAGTAACGAACAATATCCTTGCCCTGTATATGCAGGAATTGGCTGGTCGTTATGGTGATGCAGAGACTGTACCGGAAATGGATCGTATCAAAATTGATATCCAGAAAGCACCGTTTTGGCTAAGCAGCAATAATGGCCATGCGTGGGCACACGGTGATGCGGGTCTACGTTTGGTGATGTTTGGTCAGTTGAAAGTGTGGGCAGAAACCCACTTCAAGATTGATGACTGGTATAAAGCTGTCGATAAGAAGCCCACCATGTACAGTGCTGATGAAGGTTGGAACATGTTCAAACTGATGCACCGTAAAGCGCGTGGTGATAAGCAAGGTGATACGGGCATCAACTACTGCTCTTCTTCAGAAACAGGTCTATCTGATGGTGATTTGTTGATGGTGTGTGCTTCGCATGTATCGGGTTATGATTTACGAGACTTTTTTGCACAATGGAACGTCGGAGAGTCTAGCTCTACCAGTGCTGAAGGCGTAAAGACATACATGGGAGGAGTTGTAAATAGTGGGCATGGATTCGATATGCTTAATAGCATGAGACTACCAAAACCTGACTCTGGTCCTGAGACTGTTGATAGCCTATATTGGCAGTCAAAATAAGGCTTAAGATCAATTAGATATTAAACGGGTTTCTTTGGAAACCCGTTTTTTTATAAAAACCAAAAAACGGCATACCTAAGCATGCCATTTACGATCGTTAATTACTCGTCGCCAGTGCCTTACATTGCTGGTGGGGCGCAGCGTTCGGCTGGGGCTACCACACCGCACGGTGGAGGCGGAGCCAGTTCTTCCCATGGGCCAAATTTATCCCCAGGCTCATTGTTCAGTGTCCACCATTTCGCTTGGTAAATCATGCCATAGTACAAAACGGAATCTCCAGCTTGATAGACTTGGGTTGGTGACCATTCGTTATCAAACCAAGGGAGTTCTTTTTCCCATGCGCCATAAGGGTTACCCGGTTCTTCATCTTTGGTCCACCACTTCGCTACGTAGATCTCGCCGTTGAATGAGACGACATCGCCTTTTACATATACTTTGCTAGCGAGCCACGCATCAGGCCCAGTCGGGAGATCATTATCAAGATTACCGATGCCGTAGTTCATTGCGTTAAGCAAATCGCCGTTGTCTTGGCCGTATTCCCATGAGAAGACCCCGGCCAGCTTATTGCTAACGGCAAAACGGGCTTTGTTCTCCACATCCTTCGGGTGGTCAAACCCCACAAGTGCCCCGTCGCTTTCCCGCCATGCATAGTGACAGTCACAGCTTGGGTCGTAGCGCACGTCAAAGCCATCAATCCCGACGCCATCTGGTCCGATGATGTCTGCGACTAAACGCGAGTAAGTGGCGACACCCGCTTCATCCCACGGCTGTACCGGTTTCGGGAACTTACCGGTTGCCGTGCCACCTAATGGCGTGCCGAGGTTGCTTGGTGTGACACCATCCCATCCTCGTGCATATTTCGCCATCCCTAACACCAGTTTGTCAGCAGGCATGCCAATGTTTAGCATGTTTTGTACGGCAACTGCACCGCCATAACCGTAGCCATTAGCGAGGTTCGCTTCATGGGGCTGCAGCGAGGTGTGGTGACCTACGTTGTCCATTGACCAACCGCCGTAGAAGTCATAGGTCATCAGGAAGATGAGATCCATGGCGGGTTCAGCCCGTTTGTAATCGACTTTATTTACATAGCTCTCTGCCGTCGCAATGGCTGAGGTGACTAAATAGTCACGGCCGGTTTCTTTTGACAGCGCATCTAACCCCGCACGTAGGTCGATCATTAAGTCGGCGTAGGCATCACCTTCTGCGGTGTCACGCGGCCACTCCCAGTCAATATCGATCCCATCGAAGCTCGGGTTGTGTTTCACGTACTCCACGACGGCGTTCACGAAGAATTGGCGGTTTTCTGGATTCATGGCCATCGGCGCAAACGGCCCTTCACCGCCCCAGCCACCGACGGACGGTAAGACTTTCACGTGTGGATATTTGACCTTGAGTTCGGCAAATTTAGCCGCAAAGGTTTTATCGATAGAGGTCGCGTTCTCAGCCAGTGTGTAATCCGGTTTGTCGGCACAGATCTGTGCCATGCTAGGGCGCTCATTGGGGCCACAAATATCTAAGAAGGCGTATAGAATGTGAGTAAGGTTATCGCCATTGACGTTATCAATATTGTCTGGATTGCCCCAGTTTGCAATATAAGTCGCGACGACTTTGCCACTGGTTTGCTCATAATTGCCGTGCTGACCAGTGAAGTAGTCATGCAATAACGGTGGCATGGCGTTGGCGGTGCTTGCGCCAATACCGACAGTGAGCAGTAAGGGTAGCGCCGCGGCAAGGGTGGTTTTTTTTAATGAGGGTAGAGGGTTGTTCACTTTCAGCTCCTTTGATTTAAAAGTAACCATCAAGGTATAAAAGGGTGAAAAATGATTCTCAAGACGTGTTATGGCAGAGGGAGGGAATTGTGCGAGCCACCTTTATAATAACCATGACAATGCTATTGATATTACCTGAAACAGTGATCGACATCGGTGGGGAATAGAAGTCGACTGTATCGTGATAATCTATAAATAAAATGGTTTGCTGTCTGTTTTATATAAAAAAGGGATGCAACAGCATCCCTTAGTTAAAAATAAATACGTGAATCAGTATTTATTAGCTACAAGGCACTTCATCCCAGAACCAGTTGCTCGCGGTTGGAGACTCCCAAACACCAGGGTTGTTCTTCGCAACGAAGCACTTGCCACCGTTAGTGACCATGTCACCGTTGCTGACTTTAGTTTGGCCAGCAACCCACTCAGTCACACCTACAGGTGGCTCAGGGTCTACCGGTGGATCAACTGGTGGCTCTGGATCAACCGGTGGATCGATTGGCGGCTCAGGGTCTACTGGTGGATCGATCGGTGGCTCAGGATCGACCGGTGGATCGATTGGTGGCTCAGGATCGACCGGTGGATCGATTGGTGGGGTTGTGCCACCGATTTGTTTCCATGGGCCCGCTTTTGTTGGGTCGTCACCTTGTGTCCACCACTTGGCTTCGTAGTTCGCGCCTTTGTGGCTCACTTTATCGCCACCGGTGTACACTTTAGTGGCTTCCCATGCAGGGAAGTCGCCTGGTTCAGGGTCAGGATCAGGGTTTGGACCAGGGCCAGGGCCCGGACCTGGATCGATTGGGCCGTCGATCACGCGCACGTCAGGCCAGCTGATTTGTGCGTCGTATACGTCAGTGACACACTTTTCGTAATCGCCTTTAGCAAGGGCAGAGTAAGCGGTTTGGTAACCGACTAGCTTACACTCAAACGACACGCCGCCAGGACGATCAGAGTGGTATTTGTAGTCTGCTTCCCAGTTGGTGTACAGCACATCGGTTGCGCCGTTTAGGTTCAAGCTCCCGTATGGCAGCTGCTGCCAACAGGTATTGACTTCGTCGGCTTCCACAGGAATTTGGTAGTGATTCTGTAAACCTTCCCAGTAACGGATACGGTTAACAGGTTGACCTTTGTCTTTATTCTGCTCACCACACTCAATACCGCCGTTGATCACGTTGATCGTGGTACCGAAGCCGTAACCAATGCCCGCATCTTTCTCACGCTGAGACGGTGTCCAAGTACGGTCGATAACGTGCAGCATCGCCGGTTTTGGTGCCTGCGGGGTGAGGAAGAACCAAATAGCAGAAGCAAGGTTCAACCAAGAGTCCGCAACAAGGGCAGGATTATTCAGTAGGACGGTGGCATCACCGGCGTACATAGCTTCAGAGAACGCGCCGTAGTTAAAGTGGTAAGAAAGCTGTTTTGCACCACGACCGAAGTAACCCTGCCCGTCGGCACATGGCCATTTACGGTTTTGCCAATCGTTACCACCACAACCTGTGGTGTAACCTGGTTGGCCTTCTGCCCAACCCATTTCACGTACGTGAACCAACGCCTGCTGCCACTCTTCTAGGCCTTCAGGGTTGTCCCATGTATTGTCGATAGCAATGTGGCCACCGGTTTCTTGCGCAAAGTGCGCAAACGCCGTGATGATGGATTTTTTACAAATCGCATCCGAATCACGGCCGTCAGTGTAATCGCCACAGAACGCAGGGAATTTACCAATCGCACGTAGGAAACGGGTGTAGGTGTATTCTGGCGCGGCCATGCCGGTTAAGAAATCCCACTCTGTTTCAGGGAAAACTTTTTCAGCACGAATAACGTTCACTGGGTTAGAAGCAAGACCAGGCAGGATCGCTTCTACCTTAGCATTGTCTAGGGTTTCCAATGCCTTCGCCCAAACGGCGTACATTGGGTCATTGGTTTTGGCTTTTTCTGCCGCTTCAATGTCTGCGCGAGGAATCACGAAACCGCCTGGATTTTCCGGGTCAGGTTGAATGTTCATCGCAAAGCTGCTTGTCGCAAGCGTACAGCCCACGAGTACAGCTAAATGTTTCATTTTCAACATGTAAATATTCCTTTAAAAAAGTGCATGTCGTTTTTGTGCTATTCCCTTGGGCCGAGTTATCAACCTGTATGATCGCTTGCGGGTCTATATGCCTTCTGCCCAATCATGCGTAACGCCAAACATAACGCCTTGGATGAATGGGGCGGAAGTGAACCAACATGCATACAAAGGTCCGAGTCCGTTTTTTCATAGCACAGGTAGTACGTAACTCTCTCAATATATAACAAGGCTTAATTCGCCATGCACTTGATTGTCTTGGTTTTAACGTCTGGATTTTAAGGTAAATTAGGTGTTTAGTTTTGTCTGTTTGTGTGATCTTGCTTCACTGTGGTGACTTTAACTGAAAAACAATCGTTGTGAGTGGTGTGTTTTGTGTGCGGCTTTTTTACGTCAAAATGTATAAGTGCGAGCGACGTCTTTTTGTTGTTGATAGATGAAAGCAACGAACATGAAAATTTGAAAAGAGACTCACGAGCCGATATTGAGATGAAGAGACGGGCGTAAAAACGGTGAAAATAACAGTGTTAACGGGGTCACATTCACGGCGGAAGCGAACTGTGAAGTGACGCAATAATTTCCAGACAGGGACGGGCGTTATAGTAAAAATGGTCTACGCGATTGGCATGTCAGCGCATAAAAAGAAGAGGGGAGAAAACCGCTAACTGATGGTTCAAAAGAGACGGGTTATGATTGTGAGGGATAAGTCGGCGCAGAAACAACAAGGCCCACACAGGGTGAGCCTTGTTCATGACGCTTATTCAGATCATGCTTAGATGAAAGCAAGCAGTGGTGAGATACACAGCAAGATACCGGTAGCGATGATCAAATTCGTCGCCATACCTTTGTACTGGTGCAGTTCAGGTACTTTGTGTACTAGGTAAGCCGGAATCAAACAACCCACCATACCGAACACTGGGCTACAGATAGACGTGAATGACAGAATAGGGGCATTCAGTGCAATCGCAGACCAAGCCAGTAGGATGATGAAGGCCACCACGCCTTTGCTTACCAAGTCTTCATTGATCTCTTCTGCTTTGTATTTACGCTGAAGTAGGTTCATTGCCAAGCCTTTACACGCTTCACGGAAGGCTAGGAATACCCCGAAGAACGACGTCACAACCGCGAAGATGTTGATCACGATACCCGTTACCGTCGCCCAGCTGCCCGCGTAGTAGTGTGCAATGATGGCCAGTGCAGACACGTTACGGTTCATTGCGTCTACCGCTTGCTCTTGGCTAATCGCGAACGTAAAGGAAACCGCGAAGAAGAACACCACCACAAACAGGATAGAGAACGCCACTTTCATTGCACGGTTGGCTTTGTAGCGTGCAACTTCAATCGATGTCTCGTGTGAGCGGTAAGAAATGACCATTGGGCTGAGAGATTGAATAAACAGAATAGACGTCAGCGTAAAGGGTAGCGTGATAATGGCATCTTTCAGCATTGGCAGGAAGCTGCCCACTTCAGGGATGTTCGCCATGTCCCAACGGCCGACAAGCAGCAAGCCCATGACCGCAACCAGCGACAGCACCGTTACCGCCATAAAGCCAGACAGTTTAAACAGCAGTTTCTCGCCTTTGCTGCCAATGAAAGACAACACACAGATCAAGGCCAGGCCGTAGAACATGTTTTCATTCAAGTGGCCTTCCGTCACACCGAACGAATGCAAGTATGAAGAACTGTCGTTGGTGACCGCCAGTGAGTACACCAGTACCCAAATAACCAGCATGATGAAGTACAGCACGCCCAGTGCGACACCCCAGTTTTTACCTAAGTAACCCGAAATGATCGCCGGGTAGTCTTTACATTCTTTTGATTCCGCCAAAGTGTTAATAAACAGCTTTTGGAATAAGTACATTGCCGGATAGCCAATCACGGAAGAGAGCAAGAACACCCACAGGCCCATGATACCCACTTGAACAGGAAGGAATACGATACCGGCACCAATGGCCATACCGATACTCATCACGATCCAGCCCACATCCACATTGTCGAACTTAATTGCTTTTTTCCATTCCGTCTCAGACATGCCGGCTTTGACGTGAGGGGGTACATTTTTTGGTGAACCATTAATGGCGTCTGTATGCATGCTCATAGCTGCTCCGTGTAGGGTTATATTCCCCAATTGGCCTTTTTTGTAGTGCGACAAAGGAATTGGAGACGTTTTATCATTATTTTCTTCGCAGGCATATTAGTGCGATCAAGAAGGGAAAAGCTTTCTAAGTTTCCTGTAAAACAGGGAATAATGAGGAACTTTTTGCTTAATTTGGGGGAATGCAGAAATGAAATTCTCCACTTTGATTTTTGTCATTTTTGAAATGATAATCCTAAGATCTAGCTCAAACTTAGAATAAAAAATCAGTTACTTGGCGTAATGACAATGATCACACAATAGTAAAAACATCCGCTTTGTGCGCTGAGAAACAGACAGAGAGAAGAAAACAGCATAAGCACTATTTTGCCTTGCTATCTTCTCTGTAGTTTGGAAGCTCACCGAATGTGATCCCGTTAACCTTTTGCTGTTTTAGCGGCGAGAGACGCGAAAAAGCGATCTCTTTTCAAGGCATTGATCCTGATAATGGGCGAATTAATCAGTGTACGTGGCATTAGCACGTTGTTAGGACAGACACAGTGAAAACAGAAAAAGAAAAAATGTTGGCGGGCGAGATGTATGAAACATGGGATGCAACGTTGACGCAGGATCGCCAACAAGCGAAGAAATTGTGCTTTGCGTTAAACCAGACCTGCCCGACAGATAAACCGGCACGTCAGGCTATTATTAATCAGTTACTGCAACAAGACACCGATGCGTGGATTGAGTCACCATTTAATTGCGATTTTGGTTATAACCTGAAAGTGGGTAAGGGGTTTTATGCCAACCACGGTTGCACCATTCTTGATTGTGCCCCGGTAACGATTGGTGATAACTGCCTGTTGGCACCGAGTGTGGTGATTGCGACACCGGGGCACCCGTTGGATCCGATTGCGCGTACAACGGGGATGGAGTTTGCTCATGCCATTACTATTGGCCATAACGTTTGGTTGGGTGCCAATGTGACCGTGTGTCCGGGCGTGACGATTGGCGACAATGTGGTGGTGGGTGCGGGCAGCGTGGTGGTGAAAGATCTGCCTGCCAATACCGTGTGCGTGGGTTCGCCTGCTGTGCCGATTCGCACCATTGCGGTAGATGAAGACAAAGAAGCACTGTCGTCCTGTTTATAATTGGCCATGACAGGACCAATCGATAGAGTTCGCTTATCTTGGCTCGCCAGCGTGAGGATCACTACGGGGATAGAAACGCTGGCGATACTGCTCTGGGGTACAGGCGGCATGGCGTTTGAATAAGGCAATAAACGGTGAGGCTTGGTGATACCCCAAGGTTAGCGCGATTTCTTTCACTGACGAGCCTTTACGCAGCAAATGCAGCGAATACAAAAATTTACGTCGCTGTCGCCATTCGGTAAAGCTCATCCCCAATTTATCCTGACAGTGGCGCGCCAAGGTGCGCTCTGTCGTGTGCAACTCCTCGGCCCACGCCTTCAGTGATTTGTCACTGGTGGGATGATTATCCATGGCCTGCAAAATCGGCTTGAGCAACTTGTCATTACTGGATGGCAAAAACTGTTCGTGTTCTTTGGCTTGGTAGACCTGATCTAACAGCACGTTAGCTAATCGCTTATCTTGTTCTGTTTCCGGCACGGCAATGCAACGGGCCTTGAAGTCGTTGATGATGGCTTCCATGATCGGGCTGACTTCGAGCAAGCAGGTGTAGTCCGGTAAAGGCTTGGCCAGCGCATCGATAATGTTCATGGAGCAATAATTGAGGCTACGGCGAATGTAGCTTTCGTGCCGCACCCCCGCGGGCACCCAGACTGCGTATTGCGACGGTGATAAAAAACGCTTCTTTTCTGCTTTTAGTTCTAATATCCCGCCATTGATGACCTGTAATTGCCCCCACGGATGACTGTGATTAGGCGTGGTGGTATTGGGTAAAAAGACCTCGTGACCAAAAAAGATCTCACTCGGCGGATTATCATTATCAAACAGCGGTTGGTAGCGCGTGTTCATCGCAGAATTTTTATCACAGCTTTTCATGGCATCGTTTAGCACTTTGGCAGGTATGTAAATACGGTAATGGGCAGGGTAGGTATTGGCAAGCAATAATGCGGAACCTGCGAGGTTATTATGTCTATTTTTCATTCCATTAGGTGAAAAAGAGTATTAATTCGGGGTGCTGGGTGGATCTCTCGCCAGATGTATGGGAACGTTATGCTTCAATACTGAGAGATGTATTAACGGTGCCGACATCGACAGTCGGTGCCGTTAAGCGGTAAAGAAGGGATAAAGTGTGAAAGAGGTAATGATTGTCATCAACTTTCTGATGGCACATAAAGTGATATTAAGCCTATTGTTTATGGCGTTCGTGCTACTGCTGCGGCGTGTGGCCTTGTCACAGATACGCGGTGATGTGGCGTTTATCTCTGAACATCAGCGTAAATGGATGTCACGTACCAAAAATGGCACGTTTGGCCTTATCGTGATCACCCTGTTTATTCTCTGGCAATCGGAGATCAGTGAATTTGCGCTGTCATTAACGGCCATTGCGGTGGCGATTGTGGTGGCGTCGAAAGAAATCATCCTCTGCTTTACCGGGTCGATACAGCGCGCCAGTGCACGCTCGTTTCGTATCGGTGACTGGATCGAAGTGGGCAAAGTGTGCGGTGAAGTGATCGAGCACAACATGATGGCCACGGTGATTCAGGAAATCGACCTTTACCACGGCCAATACCATTTCACCGGTAAAACCGTGACGTTGCCCAACAGCATGTTCTTCACCTATCCGGTTAAAAACCTCAATTTCATGAAGCGGTATGTCTACCACAGCTTCTCGATCACCGTCAGGGATTTTGTGAACCTGTTCTTGATCGTGCCAGAAATGATTGAGCAAATCGAAGGACATTGTGAAGAGTTTATTGATGTCGCCCGTCGTTATAACAGCGTGATTGAAAAACATGCAGGTGTGGATTTACCCGGTTCTGAGCCCCATGTGCACATTTCGACGACCCCGACCGGAGAGCAGCTAGTGCATGTGATGTTGTTCTGTCCAACGGAAATGGCCACCCATTTAGAACAGCGTATTCGTGAAGATTTCATGCAGATTTACCATGAAACATTCACCGATAATAAACTCGACACCAGCATGCCGGCCGTGCCTTACAGGTAAGGGTACCATCAACAGATGTTCTTTAATGGCGGTTAAGCCGCAAATTGGTCGATAGCCGCCTGTAGCCGTTCAAAGAACAATCCCGCATGAAAACCATCGCAAGTCGCGTGATGGAATTGCACACTCACGGGCAGTTGAAGCTGCCCATTCATATCTTGATATTTCCCTACCGTTACAAACGGGATCATGTAGTTACCGTCACCGTACACGTTATAGCTGATGCTGGTAAACGCGACCCATGGCAGGGTGGTGATCGCAAAAATATTGGCAGRCAATGGCGCTTGCGGGTAGAGCGTCGTGGTCGTGACATAGTGCGCGGTATCTTGCTGCATGTGAGAGGAGAAAGCGGCGAAATCGGATGTAAACGGTGTCATGACATGCGTAAAGCGTTCTTCATCTTGCGTTGGGATGGTATACAGCGGATGCAGGGTATCCCAGTAGCCTAATGTGCCTTCGGCATTCACTTCGGTACGAAAATTGGGGTGACTGTTAATAACCTGACTGATGCAAAATGTCATTAATGTAGAGAATGGCACCTGTTGCTGATGGCTGTAGGCCTTGAGTGCTGTGACCGTGATGTTAGCGGCAATATCAAAGGTGCATTTACGCGCGGTGGAAAACAGTTCAAAGGTCTCTTTTCGTGACCATGTATCGTAATCAATTGGAATAAAAACAGGCTGTTGCATGGTTATTGTCATACCCTTTCAAAGAAAAATCACGGCTGATAATACGTGGTTAGAAAAACAATGCTGTACTGTGGTTCACACATTTTTGCTATCCGGCATATTATTGAAAGAACGTTTGTTCAATGACCGACGAAAGGTATAGGTATGGCATATTACTCCATTATTAGTGTGACACCGACCTCCCATGATTGGATGACCGATTATGTGGAAAATGCCAATAAAGCCGTGGCGAAATACGGCGGTAAATATTTGGCCCGTACCCGTAGTTTTGATCGCTTAGAAGGGGAAGGAGAGAATGCAGTGTTACAGGTGATCATTGAATGGCCATCGAAAGCGGCGGCGTTAGACTTCATGGCCGATCCCGATTATTCCCCGTACCTGCAAGCACGCACAGAAGGTTCCGACAGCCATCATTTTTTAGTGGAAGGGAAAGACGATAATGCGTAACGTTGATATTCGATGAACGAAGGGGAATATCGCCAGACAGGGTTAAACAAGGCGTTGCGCCATTTTATCGGGATCAATTTTTGCCGATAACACCCCCTTAGTGCTATCCTTCGTGCCAGTTTTAGTGTGATGTCTGGAAGTGAAATGAATTTTAATCGTATTGTCTGTTTTGACCTCGAAATGTGCTGTTGGAATGATGGCCGAGAGTCAAGAACCGGAGAGATCATTGAGATTGGTGTGGCAGAACTTGATCTGACAAACGGTGAAATTGTCCGACGTGCACAGCATTTTGTGAAACCTGAGCATGACGAGGTCTCCCCATTTTGTACGGAGCTGACAGGCATTAAACCAGAAGTGATCGAGAAAAATGGCAAGCCGTTGGAAGTGATCCTTAAATCGATTGAGCAGAAGTTTGGCGGCCGTCATAAGATTTATGCCGCGTGGGGCCGTGATGATCTGATCTTACGCAAAGAATGCAAAGCGAAAGGGCTAAATGTTCCTTTCAATGAATACTTAAACATGGCGACTTTGTTCCGTTTGCAGCGTCATGTGCCAAACCGCCGTTGTGGACAACGTGCCGCAATGGAAATTGCGGGTGTTGAATGGAAAGGGCGTCAGCATTCGGGCTATGACGATGCGTATAACCTCGCACGCCTTGCCAAAACTATGTTCATCCCAGAATAACGTACCTACCAAAATCCATTTTCTTGCTTGCCTTTGTTTCCTCTATAAAAGGCAAGCGGCCTTCATGCCTTAGCTCCGTTATATTTCCTTCGTTATTTAGAACGCCTTTTTTTCGTCCCATTTACCTGCTTTTACTCTGCCTACTCAAAACACGCCCCTTGCATGCAATAAAAGTGTTTCAAATTGTTACTTAATTATGGAAGGCATGTACACAGTTCTGTGTCTCACGCATTGACATACGCATAAGGCTCACTAGTATGGCGCGATAAAAATATTATTATGCATTTGGTTGGCTATGTATTTCACAACATGTCGTATTCCGGTACGCACTCGGGATAACAAGGAAGCCTTTCCTTGTGAGGAAAAATTAAATGAGTATCGCAATAAAGCAGAGCTGAAACGCTGGTGGAACGTCCCGTTTATTGATGAACTGTGTTACGAAGAATCGGGTGTCATTGGGGTGTATGTGCTCGACAGTTTTTCTTGGGATGGCCCAAGGCAAATTTCGACCCATGACGGGTTCGATGAAGCGGTGAATGCGGTGCACTTTTATATTGATCATTCGCCAGTATGGCGTCGGATTGATGAACCTTATTATCCGTTAGCGAAAGTGGATCATCTGATTGATCACTATGCGAGTATGATCGGTAGCAGCAAAAAACCGAGCCCAAGTGAGGTGTTTGAAAATCTGTTCTATTGGTTACCTGCTGCCGAGTCACTTGGTGTTGAAGCGACGGTGTAGCATTATCCTCTGCGTGGTGTTACGAGTATAAAACAATCGTTTTCCTGTGAGGTGCATCACTCTTTCCCAATAAGAAAGAGTGGTGAGAGAACATCGTTGTGATTTATTTTTGCATTATTTATCAATTGTTTAAGTTGGTTGGTTGACGTACTTAAAAGCGGCTAAGCGCTGCGCGAGCCGACCTATCAACAGCCTGTGTCTGACCATAGCGTTATGATGTCTTTTTAGAGATATTTATTTCTAATCTGACGTGTAACAATATGTGCTCGATGAGTCCTTCATCACGAGTATTTTATAAAAGGCACACCATGTTTTATCTATTTCCTTTACTGACCGTGATCATCTGGTCAGGGAATGCCATCGTCAATAAGTTGTCCGTCAGCGTGATTGATCCTGGCGCCATTTCCTTTTACCGCTGGTTTTTCGCCATGGTGGTATTAACGCCGTTTGTCTTGCCGTCGGTCTGGCGTAACCGTGACATCATTAAACCGTATCTGACCAAATTGGCGTTTTTAGCGCTACTCGGCATGGTGCTTAACCAATCGTTAGGCTACTTTGCGGCGGCCACCACCACGGCGACCAACATGGCGTTGATTGTGTCGTTGGTGCCGTTGATCAGCATGTTCATGAGTGTGCCGTTGTTGGGACAACGCATGCGCATTGTCGGTGTTGTGGGCGCGGTGCTGTCATTGGCTGGTTTGGTGCTGATGCTCAGCAAAGGCAATATCATGAATTTGGCGCAGCAGGGCATTTCACAAGGTGATGGTTTGGTGCTGCTGGCGGCGTTTGTTTATGCCTTGTATTGTGTGCTGCTTAAGCGTTGGAAAATGCCGCTAACAAACTGGCAATCGGTGTACGTGCAGGGGGTGCTGGCTGTGACTATGCTGACACCGATGCTGCTGAGCAGTGAGCGCATGGCGATTACCGGTGAATCGCTCCCATTGATCATGTATGCCGCGATCCCAGCATCGGTGATTGCACCTTGGTGCTGGATGAAAGGCATTGAAGTACTGGGCGCCGATCGTACGGCGATGTTCATGAACTTAATGCCCGTATTAACGGCGATCATCGCGAGTGTTGCGCTGGGCGAACAACTTGCCCAGTACCATTATGTCGGTGGCATGATGGTACTGACAGGGGTCGTATTGGCGCAGCGAAAACCAAAAGTACCAGCACCCGTCTCAGTGTCTGCGGAGACGCAAGGCGAAACAGTAGTCGACAGTGTATCGCCTGCGGTGAATGAAATGAAAGCGTCATCGTGATGGTGGGCTAACCCGTTTACGGTACTCAAGAATAAAAAGCATAACGGCAGCCGAAAGGTTGCCGTTTTTGTTTGTCCGGCATAATGCGATGGTGTTGTTATAAAGTTGTCAATATGCGTGAAGGTGACTATTTTTCTGTGTATGTGGTTAATTTTACACCACGAACAGGGAGGGGTTATGAACAGTCCCGGACAACGATTTAAACACGCGCTCGCCACCCATCATCCGTTACAGATTGTGGGAGCCGTTAATGCCTACTGCGCCATGATGGCTGAGCAAATCGGTCATCAGGCTTTATATGTATCGGGCGCAGGGGTCGCAAATGCGTCGTATGGTTTGCCGGATCTTGGTATGACGGCACTATCGGATGTGTTGGTCGATGTGCGGCGTATTACATCGGCGTCAACCTTGCCGGTATTGGTCGATATTGATACCGGGTTTGGCGGGGCATTGAATATTGCACGCACTATCAAGGAAATGGAACGCTGCGGCGTTGCAGCGGTGCACATTGAAGATCAAATTGATCAAAAACGCTGTGGCCACCGCCCGAATAAAGCCATTGTTTCCCTCTCAGAAATGGTCGGTCGCATCAAAGCTGCGGTTAACGCCCGTACCGACCCCGATTTTGTCATTATGGCGCGGACGGATGCTCTGGCTGTCGAAGGTATGGAGGCTGCCATTGCGCGGGCATGTGCTTATGTCGAAGCTGGCGCTGACATGATTTTTCCTGAAGCGATCTATACGTTGACGCAATACCAACAGTTCGCCCGTGCGGTCAATGTCCCCGTGCTGGCCAACATTACCGAGTTTGGTCAAACCCCGTTATTTTCCACCGCCGAGCTCGCTGATCACGGTGTCGACATGGTGCTGTATCCGTTGTCAGCGTTTCGTGCCATGAACCAAGCCGCCCTTAATGTGTATACCCACGTATTACAAGATGGTCATCAGCGCCAAGTGGTGGATACCATGCAAACCCGCGAGGCGTTATATCAGTATTTGGGGTATCACGCGTATGAGCAGGGAGTTGATACGGGAACAATAACCGCATCCAATGAGATTAACGCTAATGCCATGGACACGGATGCACCATCACCGCGAAAAGGAAGGTCAGAATGAACCAGAATGTGGACAGGAATGATCGCCCCGATCCCGATACCCTATTGGTGGCTATCGCAGATTATGTTGTTAACACCGATATTGATTCCCCTCTTGCCTTTGAAACTGCCCGCTATTGCCTGATGGATACCTTGGGCTGCGGGATGTTGGCATTGCGTTTTCCCGAATGCTGTAAACATCTTGGGCCGGTGGTGCCCGGCACAACGGTGATGAATGGTGCACGCGTGCCCGGTACCGCGTATGAGTTGGATCCTATCGCCGCCGCATTCAATATAGGTTGCATGATCCGCTGGTTAGATTTCAACGATACCTGGCTCGCCGCAGAATGGGGCCATCCTTCAGATAATCTGGGAGCGATTTTGGCAACGGCAGATTACTTGAGCCGCGTTGCAGTGGCACAAGGAAAGCCCCCCTTGTGCATGCGTGATGTGTTCACTGCCATGATTAAGGCCCATGAAATTCAAGGCGTGCTGGCACTGAGCAACAGCTTTAATCGGGTGGGGTTGGATCATGTCTTGCTGGTGCGCGTCGCTTCAACGGCGGTGACCACTCACATGCTGGGGGGGGATCGTGATCAAATCGTAGCGGCGCTATCACAAGCGTGGGCAGATGGTGGCGCATTACGGACATATCGGCATGCGCCCAATACGGGTTCGCGAAAATCGTGGGCAGCAGGGGATGCAACGTCACGTGCCGTGCGATTGGCGATGATAACCATGAAAGGGGAAATGGGATTACCGTCGGTGTTAACGGCACCGACATGGGGCTTTCAAGATGTGCTTTTTCAGGGAGACAAACTGACGTTACCGCAGTCGCTAGGCAGTTACGTGATGGAGAATGTGTTGTTTAAAATTGCCTATCCCGCCGAGTTTCATGCCCAAACCGCGGTGGAATGTGCCGTCGCCTTACATTCGACCATTATTGATCGGCTGGAGGATATTGCGCGAATAGAGGTGACGACCCATGAGTCAGCGATTCGGATCATCTCGAAGGTTGGGGCATTAGCGAACCCCGCCGATCGGGATCATTGCTTGCAGTACATGATTGCGATTGGTCTATTGTACGGCGATCTCACGGCCGACCATTATGAAGATTGTTGCCATCAGACTGATGCCAGAATTGATCAGTTACGGGATAAAATGGTGATTAAAGAAGCGGCGCAGTACAGTGCAGACTATTTGGATCCTAATAAACGGGCAATAGCCAATGCGGTGCAGGTGTTTTTTACCGATGGGAGTGCCAGCGATAACGTTGAGGTCTTGTATCCAATCGGTCATCGTCGTCGCCGTGATGAGGGCATGCCGTTACTTGTTCATAAGTTTGAGCAAAATGTGCAAACGCGGTTTCCTGTTGCACGGTGTCAGGCTATTTTGAATGTTTGCAGTGATCAAGAGAGACTCGAAACGATGCCTGTGGATGCTTTTATGGCACTGTGGGTCATGAGCTAGGTGTTTGGTATCTGGTGTTTGGTAGTTAGGTGTTTTACGCATGTATGCAAGGGGAGGAGTTGCTGTAGGGTTGGCCATGGTAATAAACAGGCGTAATCTATCCACGCTGAAACTAAAAAAGCCGCTAAGCGGCTTTCTTGTAGTTTTGCAAAAATGAATCTTTCGCTTTACTTAATACAGATTGCGTCTGTGTTTTTAGTCGTTTTCTGACTAGCTTCGCGTCCTGACTCATTGTCCTGTCCCTAACTCAACCTAGAATATACCCTTAGAGTATAATTTTGTGGGCATATATTGCCTTTTATATAAGCTTGCACCGAAGCTTGGCGTGAAATATAACGAATCGTGTCAAAATATAAAATGGCTAGTGTGATGCATAGGAGCGAAAAAGCTCGCTTATGTGATCGCTGTCATTCTATTGGGTGTGTTTTTATCAATTTTGACACAAATATTATGCATTCTGTTTATTATTTTGATGGCGGTGATATATAAATCTTGCATAATTTTGTAG